>NZ_CAWPKW010000314.1:0-34436 GCF_963888615.1 Brasilonema octagenarum UFV-OR1
AATTACTCATTCTCCCACAGTAATACCTGGTTAACTTACGCCGTGCTGTACTAGGTGGGGCATCTCTAAAGCAATTCGTTGCGAACCAATTCCCATTGCTAATCGGTAACGTTGAGCAACACTTGCAAGCCGAGTGTTGACTAGCCGCGCCAGTTCTGTCCCTCCTGTCATGGAAGAAATCAGAAGTAGTGCACCAAGATTCTTACCCAATAAGGTTGTTTGAATATTGATATCACTGCGGTCTAATTCCGGAAGACAGCAATGAGCAAAGCGATAGCACTCAAACCCATTCGTTACCCAATTGGACGATTTCCTGGATTGACAGCATGAATACACTCACTTCCAGAAGTTGGAAACCCTCGTTTATAACAGGCTTCCTCTGGTTGACCCCATCCTAAGTGTAAAATCACTTCCAAAAAATTAGTATTTTCACATTTGGACAAACTTGTCCATTCTGTTCTTTGAGCAATTCTATCTACATCAATTCTTTCTATCTGTCGATGCTGTTTGCCATGACTAAAACTTAAGTACAAGTCCATCCCTACAGTGACTTGATTCCAAAATTGCACTATGGAATTGTTGGCTGCTTTTAATATTTTAATGTCACTGGCTAAAGCAATTAACTGAGCATCTACTTCTGGATAGCGTAACATTTTTCCTTTGATAGTCACCTCACGCCAGACAATACCTGAAACTTGATGTTCGTTTTGGTATTCGTGAATGGTGGCTTTAAAATCTTGATATGCTGTAAACTGTTGTAGCCCATCGGTTCTGATAAACTGGTCTATGACAGGATTGCCAGAGACAGTGACTGCTAACTTCAGGCGGTTTCCCTTGAGGCAAGCTTGGCGTTCAGAACGTAAAATTTGAATTAACTGCTCGGTGGTGTAAACCTTTGACATCAGGGCACACTTTATAAGTCAAAGTCAATTGGTCAATAGTCATTATTTATTCACTTACTTGATCTTGACTTCCTAACTCCTCAGTTCTCAACAATTTTTAAAGATTATTCGTATACATTATCCCTTTGAATCAATAGCTTTGCAGTATCTAATAACACGAAAAAACAAGGCAGACAAATTTTGTCTGCCCCACAACTTACTTCGCTAACTCGCTGCTTAACTCATTAAATGCTCGGCGCTTCAATGGTACTGATTCTGAACGAGGTAATAAATCAAACAGTTCTCTAAATTTATCGTCCATTTTCTCAAAGGGGACTTGACCCTTTTTATTCAAAACGACCTCACCGGATTGATTAAATACTACAACTTGGGGAACAACCCCAGAGTAGTAATAAGCTGGTTCTGTAGAGTTATAAGTTTTTCCATCTAAAATGCTATCGACATTAACTGGAATAATTTCTGCTACTCGACCGTAATATTCTTGTATCGTTGAAACAACAATGGCATATTTCTTACAATCGCTGCTGTCATCCAAATAAAATGCTAACAGCGTTGGTTTATGGTCTGCTAAAGCTTTTGCTAGAGTCGCCTTTGGAGGAACCAGTGAACCATTCCCCGCATAAACCACAAAAATATTGCCATCGTATCTGTCGTTATTAAGATCAGCAAACGCTGACTGTACATTTGTCAATAACAAGCAAGTCAGCAGCACAGATAAGGAAAACAACCGCCGCCAGTTTGGAATCAAACTCAGTAAAAAGCGCCACTTTATACAATTCATCAAAAAGAACCTTTTAACATCTATATTTTTTTCTTGTTTGTGCTGAATGTAGCAAACTGGGGTGCGGATAAGGGGACAAAGGAGCGATCGCTCTCTGACACAAAGCAATTCGCCTGAAACCAGATTTTGCTGTCTTCTTACAACAACTGGGGTGAGCGTGCTTGTGCAACAAGAAGATTATATCGGAGACTTCGTCCCAGCCAATCAATCTATTCGCCTCAACTCCAACATTAAATCAATATTTACAAATCATTTAGGACTGCTATTCGCTTCGGTGCACTAATCGGTTTTACTACGAGTGTGTCGCGCTTGTTCGGCAGACTGCTGCATCTGCTTCAAAATCTCCTCTTGCTCCAGTAGAGCCAGTCGCGCTTGTTCAGTAGCCAGTCGCGCTTGTTCAGCAGCCAGTCGCGCTTGCTCACCAGCCTGCCTGATTTCTTCTGCAGACTCTCGCGCTTGCTCAGTAGCCCGCCTGATTTCTTCTGCAGCTTCTCGCCTCTTCTCCTGTAACTGCCTGTCTTCTTCAGCAGACTGCCGCTGCTCTTCTGAGATTTGGCGTTGCTCCTCCTGAACCTGTTGGTGTCGAGCCTGAGCTTTCCACTCGGCCGCCTCCTGTTGCCTTTTTTGCTCAGGCGAGTCTAGATTATCACCCAGGTGTTCACTCATTTCCTTGGCGTTCCTTAATCTTTTATATCAAGTTCTTTCAATCACATAATAATAAAATTACCGCACGCCGCTTTGCGGCGTGCGGTAATAGCGATGTCAACACCAAATAAGGATTATAGGCTTTACCCAGTTTTTTGCTCGATTGCTACTCATGGGCGTACACTTGCTAGGTATGATATTTGATCTGCAAGAAATTCTGCGCGATTAAACATTTACCTACCACCAAAACGAAGTATGACCCACAACTACCGCATTACCCTACTCCCTGGCGATGGCATCGGACCCGAAATTATGGCAGTTGCGGTAGACGTGCTGAAAGTCGTAGGGAAAAAGTTTGATATTCAGTTTGAATTCCAAGAAGCACTCATCGGTGGTGCAGCAATTGATGCTACAGGCGAACCCCTTCCAGGATCCAGCTTGGATACGTGTCGCAATAGCGATGCTGTGTTACTAGCAGCTATTGGCGGTTACAAGTGGGACTCCTTAGCATCCCATTTACGTCCAGAAGCAGGTTTGTTAGGACTGCGTGCAGGGTTGGGATTATTTGCCAATTTGCGCCCTGCGAAAATATTGCCTCAGTTGATAGATGCTTCTTCTTTGAAACGGGAGGTTGTCGAAGGCGTTGATATTTTGGTAGTCCGCGAACTCACCGGAGGAATTTACTTTGGCAAGCCTAAAGGAATTTTTGAAACAGAAACGGGTGAAAAGCGCGGCGTGAATACAATGGCTTACACCGAATCAGAAATTGAGCGCATTGGGCGGGTGGCGTTTGAAGCTGCACAAAAACGGGGAGGGAAACTCTGTTCAGTGGATAAGGCGAATGTGTTGGAAGTTTCTCAACTGTGGCGCGATCGCATCACCAAACTTGCCCAAGAGTATCCGGATGTGGAACTCTCTCATATGTATGTAGATAATGCAGCCATGCAGTTGTTACGCGCTCCCAAGCAGTTCGATACTATTGTCACAGGCAACTTGTTTGGTGATATTCTTTCAGATGCAGCTGCTATGCTAACTGGGAGTATTGGGATGTTACCCTCTGCAAGTTTGGGTGCTTCTAATCCAGGAGTTTTTGAACCTGTCCACGGTTCTGCCCCAGATATAGCAGGGCAAGATAAAGCAAATCCTTTGGCACAGGTTTTAAGTGCTGCTATGATGCTTCGTTATGGTTTAAACGAATCAACTGCAGCAGATCACATTGAACAAGGAGTGTTAGAAGTGTTACAAAGAGGCGATCGCACAGGAGATATAATTTCCCCAGATATGAACCTTTTGGGTTGTCGCGCTATGGGCCAAGCACTGATCCAAGTTCTGGAAGCAAAATAAGTGCATATGCTCAATGTGGAAATTTTGGCAACTTTAAAGAAAATTTTCGGATAAACTATTAACACAAACCTACAACAATACTTCGCGAGTGGTGTACGCTTTAAAAAAAGGACAGGAAAACTATACCAATCAGAAGAACCAGCCAGCTTTGATTGATCCTGCCGTGATCAGAGCTGCTGGACAGATTTACCACACTTACTGTGAGGTACATCCCGAAATCACTGGACAAGCTTCAGGAGTGGCAATTAATCGGTCTAATCACCGAGGTAAAGTGATTTTTACTCACCAACCAATTCTCTTGCCTGAAGAATGCTTTGTGCCTTTGAATCAAATTGAGTCGTATATGTATTAAGCCATAAAGACTGGTGATGAGTCATCAGTCGTGAGTTAAGGTTATAACTTTTGAGCAAATGGCAATAACCCTCTGTTTGGGTGAACCCGCTGTTCATGGGCGAAGCCCCAAATAACGCACTAACTCACAATTGACTCGAATGTTCATCTTGACAATAGTCCAGACAAGTTTCATCGTCTTTGCTTTAGGCACATCTATTGGCAGCTTTATTAATGTAATAGTCTATCGGTTACCAATTGGACTTTCGATTCTTTTTCCACCCTCTGGTTGTCCCCATTGCTTAAACCAACTCAAACCCTACGATAATGTACCGCTGTTGGGATGGCTATGGTTAAGAGGACGCTGTCGTTATTGCAAAAGAAAAATTTCTATCCGTTATCCTGTGGTAGAGGGGGTGACGGGTATTATTTTTTTGTTAGTTTTTTGGATACAGAAGTATTCGCTCTATACAGTAGGTAACTGGGCGTTTTGCAGTTGGTTATTGGCACTATCGCTGATTGATTTAGATACAATGACACTACCGAACTCACTGACTAAGTCGGGTTTGTTAGTAGGAATTGTTTTTCACATAATTTGTGGCTTTCTACCACAAGCGAATTGGATCGGATTGGTACATCATCTGAAAATGGCGATAGGAGGAGCAGTGGTGGGCTTATGGCTATTTGATGCGATCGCCATAATTGGTTCAATTATATGCGGCAAAACTGCTATGGGTAGAGGAGACACCAAATTAGCAGCCATGATCGGAGCATGGCTAGGATGGAAGTATTTGTTGCTTGCTACTTTTCTTGCAAGTCTTATTGGAGTAATAGTCGCTGGCGGCAAAATTATACTATCACAGCACAACAGTCGCACAGCGCTGTCTCAAAAATGGGGGCAAAAGATACCTTTTGGTCCTTTTCTTGCTTGCGGGGCAGTTATTGCTCTATTTGGCGGCGAGGCGATTTTGTCTTTTTATTTACGATTATTTTTTCCAATCAGTTGAAGAATAGAATTTGACACTACACTAGCCTCATGCGAGGAGATTCGAGAACATCCCAATTTTGGATAAAAGATCGTAGTCGGAGCATCTTGCTCCCTACTTCTATTGAAAGCGGGCTGTCCGGCCCCGAAGTCGCTACAACGCGCTTCTGTGCGCACTACAAAATAAAATAAATTTACATATTTGGGATACTCCTGGAGATTCTTGGTTTCTCCAGCAAGCCCTTGCAGTGTCTATCTCTACTTGGAGATACACTAGAACTGTAGATTTAATCACCACTACTATCTTTAAGCTTTTGATAACATCATCTTGTGAATTCAGCCCTGCAGTCTGGTTTTCCACACCCTGTAGAGTGATATTCACCACCTAAAGTAGCGTGTGCGTATTTCCTGTACAACACGCTTGTTTGTTCGCGCAAGCTTCCACAGAACTTGGGAGCGATAAGCCTCCGGCTTGACGCTTTGCGTATCGCATCGCCATAACTGTGTCGTACCTCCTCCAAAGAGACTGCGCGTACGCTGATCCAAAAGCTGTAGCCTTAGCCACAGACAGACCCTAAGCGTGAGTTGGATGATCCTCTTAATAACGGGTACCCTTTTGACAAGAAAAATTGATGCAGCAATTGCTTGCCTCTCATAACATACCAACAAATATTATTGATTTAGGGGGTGAAATCCTATTTGGGACAGGGGCTTAGTGCAGCTTTGTAGGTACGGTTACAACAGCAATGGACTGCTTTACTACTTTTTAAGTTTCCCAGAAGGCGAGCAAGAGACTTGAATTGGTTTACGTATTTTCGTTAAGCTGGCAACCAAAGATCTAAAATATGGTCTCCTACAGCTTACAAGACAATTTTGAATATGTTGTCATTAGTTATGAGTCATTCATCCTTAGTATGGACAAAGGAGTCATGATAAAAAACTAAGATTTTGACAGCATTGGTTTGATCTTTTATCAACATACTATCCACGTAAGATAAGATACAAATGGCGAACAACGAAGAATCACGCGGTTTAAAGTCTTTATTAGATTGGTTTGCAAATCGACGGAAATCAGGATCTACCATCCTAGAACCCCAAGAGCGTGAGATTGCTGATGGACTGTGGCATAAATGTTCTAACTGTGGAGTGTTGACATATGCCAAAGATCTAAGAGCCAACCAAATGGTTTGTGTTGAGTGTGGACATCATAATCGAGTTGATAGTGATGAGCGCATCCGTCAATTGATTGATGTGAATAGTTGGAGGTCGATAGATGAGCATTTGTGTCCTACCGATCCACTACAGTTTCGCGATCGCAAACCTTATTTTGATCGCCTGCGGGAAACCCAGGACAAACTGAAGTTAATAGACGCCGTTAAAACTGGTTTTGGTCAAATAAATGGTTTATCCATTGCTCTTGGCGTTATGGACTTCCGGTTTATGGGAGGAAGTATGGGTTCTGTTGTCGGAGAAAAACTGACGCGCCTGATTGAGCAAGCCACTCAACGACGATATCCTGTGGTTATTGTTTGTACCTCTGGTGGAGCGAGGATGCAAGAAGGAATGCTTTCCCTCATGCAGATGGCGAAAATCTCTGCAGCTTTGGAGCGTCATCAAGAAGCGCGGTTGCTGTACATTCCCGTTTTGACAAATCCCACCACAGGTGGTGTAACTGCTAGTTTTGCGATGTTGGGCGATATCATCATAGCAGAACCAAAGGCTACTATCGGTTTTGCTGGGCGGCGAGTGATCGAACAAACCTTACGGGAAAAACTTCCAGAGGAGTTTCAAACTGCGGAAGATTTACTCAAGCACGGCTTTGTGGATGAGATTGTTCCTCGTACTCAGCTAAAACGAACATTAGCACAGTTGATTGCCTTACACCAGCCACCTGCACCAACGTCAACCCATAATAATATGGTGGTTTGGGAGACAAGAAGTTTGAGTTCTAGCGCTGTTGAGTAATCATTGCTTCTCGAACATTAGACTTTTTGCAAAACAGGGTAAGCGCATCTAAATTAGTGTTGACAAAAACATGTGTTTGTGTGTCAATGAATCATCACAGTTTCTCGTTTTGTATGTTTCCCAAGGGTCAAAGCGATACGTCTTCGCGCAGCATGCGCTTTGGGCTGATGCGTGTGTTGCTTTTTTGCAATCGCCAAAAACATTATCAATAAACAAGAATTACTGCGACGATTTTCGGCTTGATTGACTCTGAGACGTTCTTATTTACAAGATGCGCTTACCCTGCTTACAAAAATCGAAAATTTGGATTTCCCCATGGAGTGTGGTGATTAAGTCTTCAACCCGACACGATATAATTGGTAGCTGCAAAAGAATTTTATTCAGGTCAGTCAGTTTGGGTGTATTGAAAAGTAGGGACGCACCCTGTTTGCATATCAAATGTAAATGAATTATCAGTCAGTTAATTGTGCTTCCAACTTACTGTTAGTTAACTAATCGGCGTGCGATCCGCGCTATGATGGAACATTATCTGTCAGGTGAGTTGTAACATCGTCTTGTGTAAATGTCATTTGATGCAGTTTCAGGTTTTTGGCTCCTGTTAAAATTGCCCCTTCCAGTTTTACATGACTTAGATTTGTCATGTTAAGGTTGGCTCCCATGAGGTTTGCCCCACAGAGGTTTGCTTCATGGAGAATTGCCATTTGTAGGTTCGTTCCCATAAGGTTTGCTCCGCAGAGGTCAGTTTCTCGAAGGCTTGCTTCAGAAAAGTTAGCAAAAAACATTTCTGTGTTTTGCAGTTTGGCTGCATTCAGGTTTGCTTGTTGGAGGTTCGCCCCATTCAGGTTTGCTTGTTGCAAATTTGCTCCAATCAAACCCGTTCCTTGCAAGTTGGCTTTACTCAACTTTGCCCCTTGCAAATTAGCTAAAAACAGCTTTGCCTCTTGTAAGTTCGCAGCTTTTAAATTAGACCCTTGCAAATTGGCTTTGTATAAATTAGCTCTTCGTAGATTAGCTCCACGCAAACTTGCTCCTGTAAGATTTGCTGCACGTAAATTTGCCCCAGAGGCTTGAGCACAATTAAGGTTTGCTCCACAAAGGTCAGCATCAGTTAAGTTGGTTGATTGCAAGTTGGCCTGATATAGAATTGACCCAGAGAGTTTAGCACCTTCCAAATTTGCCTCACACAAGTTCGCTCCGTGTAAATTGGCTTGACAGAGGTTAGCTCCCCGCAAATCTGCTTGCTGGAAGTTGGCTTTATGCAAGTCTGCTGTGCTCATATCAGCATATCGCAAATCAATTTTCTGATTTGGCTGGTCTTTTTGGATCTGACGTCTGGCGATGACATTCAAGGCTGCTTGAATATCTGTAGGAGTTCTTGCAGTTTGTTGAATTTGCTCGTTTTGCAGTTTTCCAGCAGCATTCTCTCGCACAAAAGCTGTCAGAATTTCCATAATTGTCCAGTATTGCTGAGGAGAATCTTGAGCAATTCTTTCCAAAGAATAAATTGCACCCGTCCGTGTCGCAGCACTTTGATGCCCAAGCTGGGTAATTGCAGTCATAAAGCGTTCTGTAATCAGCCTTTCTTGGGCGATACGGACATTCTTGATTGCAATCTCATTACTCTTATGCGCTGCGATCGCACTTTCTTGAAGAGCTTGGGCGCGTTTTGCTGCCACGTATGCATGAATCATCACTGCTAATCCTAGCAAAAGGGTAGCTGTTGTTGAGAATACTTGAGTTCTATTTTCGATTTTTGG
Source organism: Brasilonema octagenarum UFV-OR1 (assembly GCF_963888615.1). Classification (NCBI taxonomy): domain Bacteria; kingdom Bacillati; phylum Cyanobacteriota; class Cyanophyceae; order Nostocales; family Scytonemataceae; genus Brasilonema; species Brasilonema octagenarum. The sequence goes on from NZ_CAWPKW010000314.1 coordinate 8,710, forward strand.
TTGATTTGACAACTCCTCCATTTTGGTAAATGTGATGAAAAATACTATTGGTGATAAAATAGACGTAAGTGCTACAACTATCAACCAATTTTTGAGTACGTCTGTCTTGTTCGCAGACATAATGGTTGTGTCCCTCAAAACACACAATTTTTAAGTAGAGTACAGGAAAAAAGAGTATAACATGTGTTTAGTAGTTTTCCACGTCTGACAAAACTAGGTAAATGCAGCAGCTTGTTTTTCAAAATCAATGGCAGCCTATAGTGGTTCCATTCTTTTACAAACAGTTGTCTGATGACTATCCCTGAAATTGGTTTAAAATACTTATTATTAATTTAGTATGATAAATAATGCAACCGTCTCAAGAGAGATTTTTTTATCCCTATTTTCACTTAGTTTAATGTTTTTCCATACTCCATAGGTGAAGCAAGAATCACAAATCAGGTCTGAAATCATTTCTTAGTTACTATTAATACTTTTATCTAAGTATAGAGTTTTGATCATAAATGTTTAAAAATAAAAATAGCAATTTTGTCTCGTTTTGAAACTTGACTTTTTTGGCAAAAGAGGCGTAAAGACAAAGTATAAAGAAAGCTAAGGACTCACAGTTGGTGCATTCTGGGTGACGGTTCAGTCCCACTTGCTATGCTCAAATTAAGCCATTCAAAATTTGGCGTACGAGTACGCACTTAAAAAAGTTCAAATATAGCCGTTGCCAGGTAGATTAGGACATGAACTAATCAGAAAATACGGACATCACGAGATTTGAAACCCTGTTAAGCGTTAAGCGTTCCCTACGTCCTAATAGAGTTGGCTATAGCTATAACTAATGACCAGAGCCTAGGGACTTTACATAAACTGTATCACAACGAGCTGTTTCTACACCCGTTGCCTTTTGATACCCACTGCTTTCGTATAGTTTGACAGCTTCGCTCAAAACACTGGCGGTTTCAATCCAAATTTACTGAAAACCACGGAATGCTAGCGCTGCTTCTAATGGTTGTAGCAAATATTTTTTTTCCTTGTCCTAAACCCCAAACTCCCAGTCACGAATGAGACATTTCTTATAGTAATTTTTCATTTCCAATATCTTCTAACTGTGAATGCGAGGTTCTGAATGTAGATTTGCTAGCAATTGACTTTCAACTACCGCTAACTCATCCAACCGTTGTCTGACAATTTCACGGTTAAAGTAGGTATCACTCAGAACCCAATAAATACCATAGTGCCGTGCCTCAGATGCCATCAAGCCATGATAAAATTTAGCTAACTCAGGTTCTGGACAATGAGCCGCTAACAATCCAAGGCGTTCGTGACTACGAGCTTCAATCAAACCACTCACTAGCAGGGAATCTAAAAACCGTTCAGGTTCCTTGGGTCGAATTTGCGCCTTTAAACCAGCACCATAGGGAGGTGGCTGTAAGGGACGCAAAGGAATATTTCGACGGTCCAGCCATTGATTGACCAATTCAAAATGTTCTAGTTCTTCACGAGCAATTTTGGTTAGCTCCCGTACCATTTTTGCATTGGAAGGGTAGCGAAATATCATGTTCAAAGCGACCCCTGCGGCTTTGCGTTCGCATTGAGAGTGATCGAGGAGAATGGTGTCTAGGTTAGAGATTGCTTGTTCCACCCAAGCAAAACTTGTGGGTGTTTTGAGGGCGTTGATAGTTGGTAACTCAGATGAAAGCACGTTTAGGAATGACAAAAGACTCTACATATTCAATATTAAGTATCAGCGATCGCCCCAACAAGGAAAAAATGTCCTGTTGCACCCGGATTTGAGATACAAACCTATTTTTCATAAAAGAGTCTTGCTAGACTTGAGAGGACGTGCAGCAATTTTATCTTAAAATTAAAACAATTACGGTTCTTTGATATAATTGCCGTAGTATAAATACGAGATACGCAGTTTCTTAGCTCCTTCGCGCCCTCGCCCCGCACCATAACTATACTCAGTTTTTTGTGGTAAGTTCACATAGTTTGTTGACAAAGTTTAGCGAAAAAGTATCGGTTCACAAAATATGCCTAACATCATAGCAATTGCTGGCAGTCCATCTCATCCTTCCAGAACCTACACGCTTCTGGAACACTCCACTAAAATTTTGCAGCAAGAGGGCTTTCAAACGGATATTATCTCTGTTCGCGATGTCCCTGCTGAAGTTTTAGCCTATGGACGTTACGATAGCCCAGCTTTAGAACAACCAAAAGGACTCATAGAAAAGGCAGATGGTGTTATTATTGCCACTCCGATTTACAAAGCAGCCTACACGGGAGTTCTCAAAGCGTTTTTAGACTTGCTACCTCAAAGAGCGTTGTCAGGCAAAGTCGTGTTACCGATCGCCACTGGTGGGACTTTAGCTCATTTGTTGGCAATTGATTATGCCCTCAAACCCGTATTGTCAGAGTTAAAAGCACGATTCATCTTGGGCGGCGTTTATGCAGTAGACAAACAACTGCAAATACAACAAGATGGCAGTCTTCAATTTGATCAGGAAATTGATCAGAGATTGAAAGAAGCTCTGAATGAGTTTGCACAATCTGTCAAGAGTTTGCAACCCAATGTCAAAGAATTGGCTTCCGCAAATTAATTTATGGAGGAAGCCAGTTGAAGAGTGGCTGGGCAAATAAGGGCGATCGCCTAAGAGTTGACTTTTAGTGTAAATATGTAGATTTAATATCGTCCCCAACCTACCCTGCCGTTGAGGTTGGCGATTCCTAGAGTAGCTTCTTTAACTTACTGCTTTATCGCCCTAAAGCCAATGTAATGTTGAAAATTCCTTCTATAGCTATAAAGGGTTTTCGCCAATTCTTAGCTGCTTATAGCAAAATTTCAGATCTCGTAAGTTAGAAATAGAATAACTGAGTACAAAATACGGCATAATAAGATTTCTAAAGAGTTAGAGAGTTTTTATACATTTTAAATAACAGAATATATTACGCAATCTTAATACTTGTTCATCTTAAGTATCAACTATATCTTTTTTTCTCAAATACGGATGAAAAAGAGCAATATACCTGTGTGTACACAACAGCAAAGAGCATTTATGTATTAAGTTAGATTTATGTCATCAAAATATGACATAAGTTATATCATGTGATACCCGAACTATGATATTGTCTAATCATAATTAACAACTACGGTAAACGGACAAGAAAATAGTACAATATGAAAAGGGAGATAGAAAAGCTATTTATCTTAAGATTTCATATTCTTATATCACTTGATCAATAATTTGAGGAAACTCATGCACTTACTGATCGCTAATAATCAGAATTATCTTCAAATAGATGAATTTAGAATTGTTACTCGTTAATTGTATCAAACACTAAATATCCATTTTCAATCTTTTGTTGAGTGAAGCGAAATAATCGCCAAAACTCTATGTTACGTTTTGTAAGGTTTACGTACTTAATGGTGCTATTTTTTTTGAACTTTAGTTTTTGGAAAAATGCTAGATCGTAGTCAAGTTATTCCAACATTACTATTAGTTATTGCCTGGAGCCTGACTTCATGCAGCAGTGCTGAAGAGAAGAAGAGGCAGGTGAGTATCGATGGTGGACTTGTAGGTTATCCTCTCCATCAAGCAGTTGCGGAGGAATTTAAAAAGGTTAAAAGTGATGCCCAAATTAGTGTTGCAGCTAGTGGCACTGGTGGTGGGATGAGTAAGTTTTGTTCTGGTCAAATTTATGTTGTTGGTGCTTCACGCCCTATTAAGAAAGAAGAAATTACAAAATGTAAAAAGCAAGGTATTGAATTCGTAGAACTGCCGATTGCTCTTGATGGAATTGCTGTAATCGCCAACCGCAAAAATAACTTTGCTAGCTGCTTATCTATCAAGGAATTAAACAAGATTTGGAGTCCAAAATCAACTAATAAAGTAAGGAATTGGAATCAAGTTAACTCAAAGTTTCCTAATAAACCTTTGAGGCTTTATGCCCCTGCTTCTGATACTGGGACATTTGATTATTTCACACAAGCAATCAATAAAAAAGGCAAAGCTAGCCGTACAGACTACACTGCTACTCAGAATCAAAATGTTCTTGTGAATGGAATCGCTGGTGATGATGCTGCACTAGGATATGTGGGAATTTCTTATTACTTAGCAAACAGGGATAAGCTGCAACTGGTCGGTGTACAAACTCCTGAAGGAAAATGTGAAACGCCAGATCCCCCGGAAAAAGTTGCTAACAACATCTACAAACCTTTATCTCGTCCTCTGTTGATTTATGTTAACAAGACGAATTTAGACAGCAAGCCAGCAGTGAAGGATTTTGTTAGTTTCTACTTAGATAATTCCAAAAAGTGGGTGAGACAGTCTGGCTATGTTGAACTAACTGATGAGGCTTATGCTAAGGCTAAACAAAGATTTGTTTCTGAGAAAACGGGTTCTAAGTTCAAAGATGCAAAACCAGGCGAACCAGTAACAAAGTATATTTAAAACTTTTTGCATTTCGGAGATTCCTTCTGAGAAAATCTGAAAATCCAAAAAATGCGAATAGGCCTACAAATAGGCTTGATGACAAACCCTTGATAGACCTGTTTATAGTTATTGTGCAGAGTGGTAATTATCAGAACGCTTTCAATCAGGAACCGAGAAGAACGCTGGAAAGACAACCATCTGACGATATCCAAGACAAAATTGTCGAAGTGATTTTATTTTGCTGTGCTTTGGTTTCCATCCTGACGACGATTGGAATTGTCTTCATTATCTTTCAAGTGACATTTGAGTTTTTCCAAGAAGTTTCGTTTGCTCAGTTCTTTCTCGATACTCAGTGGACTCCTTTGTTTGCAGAGCGACATTTTGGAATTTGGCCCCTTATAAATGGCACTTTTATGACTACGGCGATCGCCATGTCTGTTGCCATTCCTCTGGGTTTATGTTCTGCCATCTACTTGAGCGAATACGCCCAACCTAAAGTAGCAGCAATTTTACGTCCAGCAGTAGAATTACTAGCAGGAGTGCCTACAGTTGTTTACGGTTACTTTGCACTTTTATTTGTCACACCGTTGCTGCGCAATATTCTTCCACTGGAAATCTTCAACGCTTTGAGTGCTGGTTTGATGATGGGAGTAATGATTACCCCCACTGTTGGCTCTATTAGTCTGGATGCTATACAAGCTGTGCCACGCTCTTTGCGAGAAGGAGCTTCTGCATTGGGATTAACTAAACTCGAAGCTATATTTCGAGTTGTTCTGCCTGCTGCTCTTTCTGGAATTATCGCCTCGATTATTTTGGGAATTTCTCGAGCTGTTGGTGAAACAATGACTGTCCTCATAGCCGCAGGACAACAACCAAGACTGACTGTTAATATCATGGAGTCAGTACAAACAATGACAGCTTACATGGCTCAGATTTCTGGTGGAGATAGTCCTCGTGGCAGTCTCAACTACAAGACTTTGTACGCTGTGGGAGCAGTTCTATTTTTGATAACTTTGGCTTTAAATATTTTTAGTAATTGGATTGCTAAACGCTTCAAAGAAAAATACGAGTAAGAGATATGGCTAGTTCGATTAACTCCGACAATTTTCAACAAGAAAGTGAAGATTTTACCGACAATATAGACAATAGAGAAAAACTTGGAAAAATTTTTGAAGTCATTTTTTTACTTGGATTGCTCATTGGTTTGTTTGTCCTGGCACTCCTGGTTTTTGACATTTGTAAAGACGGATTAGTTAGATTTTTTACACCTGGTTTTATAACGGAAACACCTTCCCGTTTTCCTAATCAAGGTGGCATCCTTCCTGCTATTGTCAGCAGCCTTATGTTAGGACTCATCACCATTTTGGTTTCTGTACCAATCGGCGTAGGAGCAGCTTTGTATCTCGAAGAATATGCACCAAAAAACTGGTGGGCTGATCTGATTGAGATTAACATTAGCAATCTCGCTGGAGTCCCTTCTATTGTCTATGGCTTACTGGGTTTAGGAGTTTTCAATTATTTTTTGGGCTTCGGTTCAGCTTTGATTTCTGGAGGACTAACTTTGTCCTTACTGTCTTTACCAGTGATTATTGTGACAGCCAGAGAAGCAATTCGAGCGGTTCCAGATTCTCTAAGAAATGCTTCTTACGGCTTAGGCATAACCAAGTGGCAAACCATCAGTAATCATGTTTTACCTTATGCCATCCCTGGTATTCTCACAGGAGTGATTATTTCAGTCTCTCGTGCCATTGGTGATGCAGCGTGTCTGATTGTAGTTGGTGCTGTTAGTTTCTTAACATTCAGCCCTGGTTTGTTTCAGCGATTCATGGCATTGCCCATCCAAATTTACTCCTACATCTCTCGTCCAGAGCCAGGTTTTTCCAATGCAGCAGCAGCGACAATTCTTGTCTTGCTTCTTTTAATTTTGGCTCTGAATGGCGTGGCGATTTTCATTAGACAACGCTACTCGCTATCTAAATAAAAGAGTTTCCAAAATTTCAACAAACATTTACAGTAAATCACAGATTGGAAAGATTAAAAATGACTTATAACAACGCCAAAGGGAAATTAAGTAGCGCCACCCAAAGTGAACATGACAGTACGGTTTTCAATGTTGAAGGGATTAAAGTTTACTACAATGGATTGATCGCGCTTCAGGATGTTTATATAGAAATCCCTGAGAAGAAAATTGTTGCTTTTATTGGACCTTCAGGCTGTGGCAAAAGTACCCTGTTACGCTGCTTTAATCGTATGAACGATTTAATTCCAGGAGCGAAGGTTGAAGGTCGGCTGCATTACCGCAATAAGAATATTTATGATCCTAAAATTAATTCTGTGAAATTGCGGCGTCAAGTAGGAATGGTTTTCCAAAGACCAAATCCTTTTCCAAAATCTATTTACGAAAACATCTCGTTTGCACCACGTACAAACGGTTATAAAGGTAATATTGATGAACTCGTAGAGCAATCATTACGACAAGCTGCTCTTTGGAATGAGGTGAAAGACAAACTTAAGGACAAAGGTACAGCATTATCTGGAGGACAACAGCAACGTCTTTGCATTGCAAGAGCGATCGCCATGAAGCCAGATGTCCTATTGATGGATGAACCTTGCTCTGCATTAGACCCTATTTCTACTCGTCAAGTTGAAGAACTTTGCCTGCAACTCAAAGAGCAATACACCATCATCATGGTAACCCACAATATGCAGCAGGCTTCGCGAGTTGCAGACTGGACTGCTTTCTTCAACACCGAAATCAGCGAGCATGGTAAACGCAGAGGAAGATTAGTCGAATTCAGTCCTACCGAAGAAATGTTTAGCACTCCTACAACTCAGGAAGCTGCAGAGTATATTAGCGGACGTTTCGGTTAATATAGCAGGGAACAAGCAACGCTTAACAGGAAACAGACTTTCAAGTCTCTTGGTGAGCGTGTTTTCTCATTCGTTCGTGTCCTAATCTATCTGACGACTGCTATATATAAAACGCTTGGAAACTATGGCAGCATGGCATAAAGCTTGCTCAGCTTCTCTACATCGTGCTCAAACCAATCATAAATCCATTGGCAATAGTGCCCAATTGCTTGTGTAGCGTTAAGACTACCCAAGAATTCCCCTGCAATCAAATGCCCTGCCATGATCCCAGACATGATTGCTTTGAGCACCCCATGACTGGATGCGGGATCAAGAACCATCGCCGCATCCCCAACCATGAAGTAACCAGAACCCGCAGGCTGGGAAACAATCCGCCAAGTGACATCAGCCGCCTGCATTTTCCCATGAGTCTTGAGTCCGTGGAATTCATCCGGGAGCCAGTCTTTTGGGATTTTCTGATCAACTAACCATAGACGCGTCCACTGGTAAAGTTGAGGTTGCACTCTTGCAGTCCACGTCCACCCACCAGAGTCTGCAACTATCGCTGGAGCATCATCCCGGATTGGACATTCTCCAGAAGCATAGCCATAGTATACAATCCTACGCGGAGAATGATAGTTGATTTGCAGTTCTAATTGTCGAGCTAACCAATGATGACTTCCTGTTGCATCAACAACTTTAGATGCCCTGAAAATTCCTAGGCTTGTCTCAACACCAACGACTTTATCCTCATCCACAAGTACATGCAAAGCTTGGCATGGCTGCAAAACCTCAACACCCAAAGCTTTGGCTTGATTCAGCAAAATTGTATCAAAATCGGCTCTCCAGGCTTGAAATCCCAGCCATGCGCCCGAATTATCTTCTCCAAAGGGGACAAAATGCCTCTCGGCTTCCCACTGCACCCAGTTTCCAGTGTGGCGTAGAAAGCCAGCAGCTAGCACTGGCTCGATCACGCCTAACTGCTTCAAAAGCGGCTCTACACCTGGGTGTAGAGTTTCACCGGGGTGGTAGCGTGGAAATTGCTCCCGCTCAATCAGGACAACTCGTAAACCTTTTTGAGCGGATGCAATCGCAGCAGCAGACCCTGCAGGTCCGCTACCTATAATCAGTACATCACAATGAGACACGTGTCCAAGCATTATTGTTACGTTTCAACAAAATGTTGAGGGGTGTGACAAAAAGCGTTGCGGTTTCTTGAATTGGAACCAATTGTTTGCGAAAATCATCTGAATTTGGATTTGCCGATGGATCTCCAGGACGATAGATTTCAAACCGATAGATTATACCAGCAAGTGTAGTTGTTGCTTGAGTTTGTGCCTGTTGTAATTCTGAATCAGTTGGCTGCACTTGACGGAACGAAAATAACCTCCATTGACCTCTCGCTTCAGGGATGACGCGGTAAACATTTGCCATCGCCAAAACTCTAGCTTCATATTCACGCACATCAACTTTACCTGTTAGCGACAACGAGAATTTCTTCTGCAAAGAACTTTCTACATAATCTGCATGGTCATAATCTGCATACTCAATAAAGTTTTTGCCATTCTTTGTAACTCGCTTTGGACCAGGAATACCATCCCAAGGTGAACTACCAATCTGACCAATTTCTTCATCAGTCAAAGGGCTGACAGTCGGTCCTTGGCTTGGCTGAAATGTCCGTGCAGCATCGGGAGCGACTGCAGGCCAAAATGTACTGAGTGCTGCACACAATTTAGAATCTTCTGGGAAAGGACTGCCTAACCCATAAGCTGCTAAATGATCTACTCCGTTGGCGCGATCAAAACTCACATCCCAACCAGGGGCAAATATTCCAGCTGCTCCATCTGGAAGATAAGCATGTCGCATTGTAGGGGAAGCGCTTAACGGCATTTGTCTGACTGAACCACTCACGGGTAAACAGACAATTGCAGTGACGGTTTTATCTTCTGGACGAAAATTAGCGTTCTTTAACTGCAGGTTAGGAGCGAGGCGACTGTCGGATAGCGTTTCTGGGCTAACTTCCCAAAGATTCTGTCTAAGTGCAGCAGGTACCGACTGCTCAGTCCATTCCAATAGCTCTCGCTGATCGCAGTTGGGAAAGAAATCTGGTGCTGTTACAAGGGAATAAGCAGGAATACGGCGTGGAATTGCCACTGCTAACTGTGGACAAACTGCTTCAATCGATCCATCACCTGTGAAATCAAGGTAGTGAAGGGCATCATAACCACCTTTTTGTACAGCTTGTGTGACATTTGCGAGATTATTGAGATTGTCGATTTGACCGTTGGAGAGTTTGTGACGGGCGTGAACATATTCTGGAGCACGTCTTGCTCCTGTAGTTGCAGGAATCATTAAGCTGGAAGATAAAGTCCTACTACCTGCTGGAACTTTAAAAGTCAGTGGTTTGCCTTGATAATTCGCAGCTTCAATTAGATTCTTATGAACCACTGGAACTAGAAGTCCACGACCAAATTCCGGCTTTGTTGTCAATTCAGCAATGCCATCTGAAAAAATGAATGGCGGATTACTAATGTCTGGTTCACCCCATCCTGCATTTTTCAAAACTAAGTGAATCCGCCGCAATTTTTCATTGATATGGCGAGCATTAAGTGTCACCTGCAAATCTAAATTGCGAATACATTCTTTGCCGTTGAACAGCTTGTGCAGAGGAACCCAGAAAAGTCTGCTATCGTCTCCTGCTCGTCTTCTGTCATCACCTTGTGGAAGATTAACATTGTTATTTTGAACCTGAAAACGCATGGGAACAAAGGTAGCTCGATCACCTCTACGTTGAACAGCAATATAGGCAGAATAGCGAGCTGGTAAAACGCGAAAAGCTTGTGAATCTTCCTGAACAAAGGGTAAAAATCCACGAAGTTTGCCGTTATACTGTGCTTCTGCTGTTCCTACACGCGCCACACCAGTACGCGAAAAACACAAATCAGCATGCTTGCGCTGAACAGTTTCCGATGCAGGACGATACTCACTAGCAAAGACAACTATCGCTAAAAGTTCCCCTTGTGCCCGAACTCGCAAATCTTCCAATGAAGGCGGCTGCACGCCGTAAACATAATTTTCAATAACTTCAAATTCCGCCAGCGTTGGATATTCCCTCAGGTTTTCACTGACAACATTGTGTGAAGCAAAAGCGTGAAATAGTAAACTCCGAGCCGCACTTCCTGGCTCTATTCCCCTTTTTCCTTCAAAAGCAAAATCTTCAAATCCTTTAATAGTTCTGTTGATATTTGGCAGTTCCTTTGCTAATTCTTGCTTAAGATTGGCTGCGGTGATATCAAGTCCATGAGCGAGAAGTAAGTCGCGCCAGCCAAGAGGAGCTAGGCGATCGCACACTCTTTTAACATCATCAATTAAAGGCATAACTCAAATAAACTCCTTGTTTTTAGATTTAACCCGGACTTAGATATTGACAAAAATGTCATTACCTGCAGTAGTCCTACTTGATTTGTGTAAGGAAAGTTAACCAGGGAAAACTTTGCTGTGACTTATTAGATGTAAACAGAATCAACTTATGCACTTTCGGATAGAAATAAGAAAAACGCTAGAAAAAGTGCAAAGATAAGTGATTCTTAGGGATTTTAATAGTTAAGCTCCAATTTTTACAGATAAACTATCTTGGCAACACAGTTAAACATGAATAGAAGTTTATTGGCGATCGCCTTGTTCGCCGGAGAGTTTTGTGGAGAAAACCCTCTCCCTAAATCTCCCATTTAGGGCAAACGGACGCGCTCCGTCCCTCATAAGATACCGTAGAAGATATATCTTTGCGCGAGGTGAGAAATGGCGATTCTACAATTAGAAGATGGGACACGATACACTGATTTGCAAGATATATCCCGGGAATTAGCACCCCTAAATATTCAACTTAATCGTTGGGCTGTCGGAGAAAGTCAACACTTGCGTGAACTTATATCACAAGATAGCCTCAATGAAGATGAAAAAGAACAAGTCTTAAAATCTCTGGATAAATATTTCCAGCAACTGCAACAAACAGCAGGCTATCAAACCCGCGACTTAATTGTCCTGCATCCAGGAATGCCGAACCTTGATGCCATGATGACAAAGTTTGACAAAATCCATACCCATTCAGAAGACGAAGTTCGTTACATCATTGATGGAGAAGCCATTTTTGGTTTTGTCCGACCGGATGATAGCCAAGTAGAACTGACCATACAACCCCAAGAGTACATCAATGTGCCTGCAAAGACCGAACACTGGTTTTATCTAACCCCAGCACGGCGAGTTAAAGCAGTGCGTTATTTCACTGGAAGTCAAGGTTGGACTCCCGAATATACAGGGAGAGAAATTCACACTCGTCAGGTTGTCACTAAAGTACAAATGAAGACGCAATGAATAGCCCAAAGCTGATTGATCCTCGCCTTGAACTCATCTGTGCTGCCCGTCACTTCTACCAACAAGGATGGATGGTGGGGACTTCAGGAAATCTCTCAGTTCGTTTACCTGATCACAGCTTTTGGATTACAGCTAGTGGTCAGTGTAAAGGAGAATTAGAACTTGGTGATTTTGTACGTATCTATCCAAATGGCACGGCTTGCCCTGAGGGTAGTCGAAGGGTAGAAAAACCCTCGCCTGATGTGAAGCCTTCAGCTGAAACTGCCATTCACCAAGTTCTTTATGCTCTATTCCCTGAAGCTACAAGCTGCTATCATGTTCACTCAGTAGAAGCAAATTTGGTTTCTCGTTTTGTAAAAGGAGATACCTTGCCTCTACCACCGTTGGAGATGCTCAAAGGACTGGGAGTCTGGGAAGAGAATCCTGATTGCGCTATGTCGATCTTTGACAACCATTTACAGGTTTCCTGCATTGTAGATGAGATTAAAGAGCGCTTTAGAACAAGTCCTCCACAACTAAGGGCTTTACTTATCCGTGACCACGGTGTTACCATTTGGGCACCTTCTGCCAAAACTGCCCGCAATGATATTGAGTTAGTGGAATACATTTTCCGCTATATGGTCGCAGCCAGAGGTGTGGGTGTTTGGGGTGTAGGGGAAGAGAGGGATTGAAGTGGAAGAGAAAAAGTAGGAAAAGAAAACAAATGACTTGTGATTAATGACTCATCAAACTATTCGCGTTGTTGTTCGATTTATTTTCCTTCTTTTTGCTTAATCCTCAACTCCTGCTAGAGATTTTTAAAAATGTAAAATATCTAAGGATTCTTCTATTTCTAAATCTAAAATTCTTTCCCGTGTATTTTTATGCTCCTCTAATTTACCTTCTTTTCGATAAAGGTCTGCTGCTTTTTGAAAATCATCAATAACTCCTTGCCTATCTCCTAGCTTGTAACGAGCATGACCACGATTGTAATATGCGTCTGCATCGTTAGGATGTGTCTTAATCACCTGTGTGTAATCTTCAATCGCCCCCTGATAATCTCCTAAGTCACAACGAGCCTGACCACGGTTATAATATGCATCAATATCATGAGAACTTTTTTTAATCACCTGTGTGTAATCTTCAATTGCTCCCTGATAATCTCCTAAATCAAAACGATAATCTCCACGATTTTTGTAACCATTAATGTCATTAGGTTTTACTTCTCTGGACTGAGTAAAAAGCTCAATAGCTTCTTTTGAGTTTACCAAATGAGAATTATTTGGATTAATTTTGAGTGCCTGATTATAATCCTCAATTGCACCCTGATAATCTCTTAACTGATAACGAATATCAGCACGACTTTTGTAAGCCACTGCATCATTAGGATTCATTTTAATTGCCTGAGTATAATCTGCAATTGCTCCCTCGTAGTCTCCCTGATGATATCGAGCTAAGCCAAGTTTAGTGTAAACTTTACCGTAATAAGGATTAATTTCTATTGCTTGAACGTAATCAGCAATTGCTGCCTTGTAATCTCCTATATGAGAATGAGCAAAACCACGCTTATAAAAAGTTTCAGCATCTTGAGAGTTCAGCTTTAAAGCTTGATTGTAGTTATTAATGGCAGCATTGTACTGTTCTTTCTCAAAGCATTCATCACCTAGTTTGACAGAAAGCAAATTCATGTCTCCATTATGGAAACGGAGATAATCATTTTGCTCAGGAGAAAAGTTTTTTTTGACAGATTGTTGCTGTTGTTGAGAAGAAAAGTTTGTTTTAGGCAAGTGTTGCTTTTCTTGCTGATAGCGGTGTTCGTGCTTAAGGTTATATTTACCTAGTTGAGATGTTTGATGAGAGTTTGCTGGTGTTAAAGATTCTAACTGTTCTAAATAGCACCGTAAACCACTGCCATAGAGTAATTGTTCTATCCCAAATAAAATATTTCCAGTCTTTAGCTTAATCATTTGGGTAGGAAGAAAACCAGCAAAGAAGAGATGATATTCAGGTTGTGCCTCATTGACTTCCTCCTGAATAAATATGCAGACAACAACGGCATTTTTTTGAACTTCTTCTGAATTAATTGACCATCTGACTTTATTAAGACTGCCATGACGTGATTTAACGGCAATGCCAACTGAGGGGTCAAAAGTCAGCGTAAAATCAACTTTGCCATCGCCGACACCAAATCGTTTCTCATAATCTACTTCAGTCACAAAAGCAGCTAAACGTTCTTTAACAACTTCTTCACCTAATTTGCCTTTCAAATTACTGATAAAAACATCACGGACTGGTGAAGTGCGCTTATATTTCTCAGCCATCTGCCAGCAAAATTCCCGTAGTGCTTTTAACCTCTCGCCTGAGATAACTGTTAACTCGCTATATTGCCCTTCTGTTTCACAATGCAGCAGACAACTAGATGTTAACCTCTTGATGAAATCAGATTGTAGCGATCGCAGTAAGGTAATCCAGTCCATTTATAATTCTGCGAATCTTTTTGTTTATTGTATTAAAATAGCAAATCAGCGAAAACTTGTCTAAGTTGTATTTAATGCAACATACAGTTACAGAACCTCAGCCCCAACCCCCTCCTCTGTAGCCGCCTCTATTTACGCCAGTTTAAAATCCTGCTAAAAAACTGTCAACTGGATTCAGGCTATATTTATTCTGTAGTGCGTTAGTCCAAATGGAAAGATGATTGCTAGTGGCGGCAGTGCTGATAAGATCATCAAGATTTGGCAAGTGCCTCGTTAAGTCGTGGCACCTGAGAGCCAATCAACGACTGAACCTTAGATTAGTATTGAAATCAATTTGAGATTTGTTAATATGACACAGCTACTTACTGAGGAAGAAATTCAACAAAAGGCAAGCCATTTGCCTAATTGGACAGTGGAAGCGTTAACGTTAAAATGTACACGCAAATTTAAAGACTTTATCCAGGCTATAGAATTTGTAAATAAGCTTGTTGAACCTGCTGAGTCAGCACAACATCATCCAGATATTGAAATTTCTTACAACAAAGTCAATATTTCACTCACAACCCATGACGCAGGTGGGTTAACACAGAAAGACTTTGATTTAGCAAAGGTCATTTCGGAAATTAATTAAGTTAACCGATTTGCTTTTATAGCTATTTTGATAAAAAAATGACTCAAGAAGTAGTCAGAAGCCACGATTGAGAATGATGAGTGTGCAAGTAATAGACTTCGTGGCAGTTATCGGGAAAGGGAAAGGTGGGGTTCCCTATGGGGATAAAGAGCAAGGGGAAAAGGGAAATGTTGGTTTTTTCCTTTTCCCATTTAACCTTTAACCTTTTCCCATCAATGGGCAAAAGTGCTTTTTGGCTATTGGTCTAATGAACCAGTACTACTAGGTATCTAATATTCAAAGCTGCGTCTCCCTTAGTGAGACAATGAGATGTGTGACAGTTTAGAAGGCGATCGCTTCGACCTTGTCATTTATTTTTCCTAAATTACAATTGCAAGTAAATAGAAATATGTTTTTGCATAAGTTAATTGGATTATTTATTTAGCTAAAACTAACTGTTTATTTAGCTTGGCAAAAACTAAAGCAGTGTATTGGGCAAGTTTGTCTAATCCACAAGTCTCAATAAATCTTGCAACTTTGAGAATAGTTGCAGCAAAAAGTGATCTATACAAAGGTGTGAGGAGAACAGGAAAGATGTCTAATATCTTGCGGAAATCTTTAGTCATCAGTCCAGCAGTTTTGGGAGCAACGTTGTTGGTATCTACAGCGGCGATCGCAGCTCCAAAGAACATCAACAATCAAGTTGTTACAACAGAAGTTTCACAAACAAGCAATAATCAACAAGCTTCTAGTTCAGTCTCAACAACTTCTACAACAACTGCGACTGAAGTTTCCCCCAAGCCAGAGACGTTGACTCAAGCACAACAAACACAAGTCAACGTTTTGCAGCAAGTCAGCAGCTACACCAAGGAGGGAAACAATAGTTCTCAGTCCCAAGTGACATCAGTTTCCCAGTTCTCCGACGTACAGCCAACAGATTGGGCTTTCCAAGCGCTACAGTCTTTAGTTGAACGTTATGGTTGTATTGCTGGTTATCCCAATGGAACGTACCGTGGTAACCGTGCTTTGACTCGTTATGAATTTGCTGCAGGTTTAAATGCATGTCTGGATCGGGTGAACGAACTGATTGCGACAGCAACATCTGACTTAGTAAGAAAAGAAGATCTGGCGACTCTGCAGCGCTTACAAGAAGAATTTTCTGCAGAATTGGCAACTCTACGCGGTCGAGTGGACACATTAGAAGCGCGCACAGCAGAATTAGAAGCCAACCAATTCTCAACAACTACCAAACTCGTTGGTGAAGCAATCTTTGCTCTCAGTGATGCTTTCGGCGATACAGCAGGTAGAAACAATAACACTGTCTTCCAAAACAGAGTACGTTTAGACTTCCAAACCAGCTTCACAGGTAAGGACGTTCTGCATACACGTTTAGCAACTGGTAACGCCAGAAGATTAAACACGGGTGGTGATGTAGACGTTAATGGAAATGGAGTGATAGATACCGCTGAGCAAAATGCTGGAGGCTTTCAAACCTTTAACCTTAGTGGAGATACTAGCAACAGCAATGACATTGTCCTCGATTGGTTAGGTTACTACGTCCCCATAGGACCTGCCCAACTTTACGTTGTAGCTACTGGTGGTATTCACAGCGATTATGCTGCTACAAATAACCCCTACTTTGATGACTATGATGGCGGTAATGGTGCTTTATCCACCTTCGCTTCCGAAAACCCCATCTATCGGATTGGTGGCGGTGCAGGTGCAGCGCTTAATCTGAACTTTGGTAAAGGTGGCGGTATTCTCAAACCAAGTTCACTCACAGTGGGTTACTTAGGCTCAGAACCGAATGATCCTGGTATCGGTTCAGGTATATTCAACGGTAACTATGCTGCTTTAGGACAATTAAACTTTAATCTTGGTCAGCGGATAGCGTTAGCAGCTACCTACGTTCACGGTTATCATGGTGCTGGTGGTGCTTTATTTGATGCAGGTGGATTCCAGGGAGCAAATCTCCCTGTTGTAGGTACTTCGCAAGCTAACGCTCTGAGTTCATTGAATGCATCTTCCAGCAACTCCTATGGTTTGTCAGCAGCGTTTAGACCGAGTGACAAACTCTCTGTTAGTGGCTTCGTTTCCTATCACGACGTCACAGGCTTTGGTTCCAATGATGACTATGAAGCTTGGAGCTACGGATTGGGAGTTGCCTTACCTGACTTTGGAAAGAAAGGTAACGTCTTAGGTGTTTTCGGAGGTGCTCAACCTTATGCCCTTGGTAGAATAGCTGGTGCTAACGCGATCCCTTATCAGATCGAGGGCTTTTACAAGTATCGCGTCAGTGATAATGTCTCGATTACTCCTGGAGTTATTTATCAGATGTCTCCTGGTCAGAATAGCAATAACCCTGATGCGTTCATTGGAACTTTAAGAACAACGTTCACTTTCTAGATACTTGACAATATTTAGAACATTTTGTGCATATCAAGAATTGCTCCGCACATTGCAGCGGGGCTTTTTATATTTTTAGCTAAATTGGGCATTCATCTGATCACTCTTTCATAAATGCTGCAATCACAGAGACTTTATTTTATAGCCCTCTTGCCACCGCAGGAAATTCAAGACTACGCTAATCAAATTAAGCAGTACTTTAGTGATAACTATAGCAGTCGTCACGCACAAAAATCTCCACCGCACATCACTCTTCAACCCCCCTTTCAATGGACAGATGCTGAGGTACCAAAGCTAGAAGAATGCCTGAAAGATTTTGCCAGTCGTCGAGAGTCTGTGCCCATTACACTGAGTGGATTTGGTGCTTTTGCTCCTCGTGTGATATACATCAATGTTGTCAGAAGTTTAGAACTGCTGACTTTACATACTAATTTGATGCTACATTTGGAAAGTAACTTGGGAATAATTGACAAGGTTGGAAAAACTCGTCCCTTTGCTCCCCATATGACAGTTGCATTTAGAGACTTGAGCAAGCAAAACTTTAAGGCAGCTTGGTCTGAATTTGAGAAGCGACAGCTGCACTTTGAGTTTGCTGCTTCTGACTTGAAACTGTTGGTGCATGATGGCAGTCGCTGGAATATCAATTCAGAGTTTTTGCTACAAAAAGCCTACCTGCGCGAATCTCCCTAATTGAAGTATCTGTCGCATTATTTAGGAAAAATCAATATCAGTTTGGAAAAGATTAGTTTTCCGTGTTGTTACAAAAATTGAGATATTTTTTTTAGATAAATAATTAACTACATAACAGGTAAAACTAAACCTTCTTTAGCTAGTAATGTTTCAGGAAAGACAGATTTTACTTCAATCTGAACTTGGTCGAGAAAATCATCGTGGTCATCTGGACGATGATGAGAAATAACTAACTGGTTCACCTTAGCAGTTTTAGCCAAATTGACAGCAGTGCCCCAGTGAAAGTCAGGTTCATTATGATTGGGTGCTGCAGGAGAAGTATAAGTGGCATTAGCAATTAGCACATTAACGTTTTTTGCGAGCTGCGCTACGCATTTTCGATCCACTTCATTTGCGATCTTAGATAAATCTGTTAGATAGGCAACACTGTAGTTTTTCCAACTCACTCTATAACCGATTGATTTTTGCTCGTGATTAATGATTGCAGCTGTGATGATAACATCATCTATCTTCACCACCTTACCTGATGTCAAATTATGGAAGTTTAATTCAGATTGCATAAACTGTAAAGGGTAAGGAAAGTGAGGCTGAAGCATTTGATCACACAAACATTGCTTAATAGATGCTCCATTTAAAGCGGCTGTTCCATAAATATGGAAGCAATTTTCGCTCTTGAATGCGGGAGCAAAAAAAGGAAATCCTTGGATACGATTTGATTGGGAGTTGGTAAAAAATAAATGGGCATTTAAGGGTGATTGCAGTTGCAGCCAATTTTTTCCAAGTAGGCGTAAACCAGTACCGCCATCAAAAACCAAGCGTTTTCCACCTATTTGCATTTCCACACAAGCAGTATTACCACCATAGTGGATGGTGTGGTTATCTGGTGTGGGAATTAAACCCCGTACACCCCAAAATTGCACCACAAATTCTAAGCCTTGACTTAGAATCTGGGGTAGCAGTGGTTCTGGAGTTTGCTGCTTCTGGGAAGGCGACTGCTTAAAATTTGACATATTGGCTCAAAACTAGGTCTGACTAAGCAGGTCATCGTAGCGCCGCACTTCTAACAGTTGGTTTTTGCTGTCCACAATGACAACTGTAGGAGAGTATATTTTTAACTCTTCCGAATTAAACTGTGCGTAGGACATTATAATCAAGCGATCGCCACTTATACCTAGACGTGCTGCTGCCCCATTCAGCTCAATTGCTCCTGAATTGGGTGGAGCTGGAATTGTATAAGTGATAAACCGCTCGCCATTGGAAACATTCACTACGTGCACCTGCTCATACCATAAGATACCCGCTTTATCCAACAGAACTTGGTCTACGCTGATACTTCCTACATAGTTAATATTTGTTGCTGTGAGCGTGCAGTTATGAATTTTTGCCAAAAGAAGCGTGCGCTGCATTGGGTTTCAGTTTATCAGTTATCAGTGAAACAGTGCTCTTGAAAAGGTCTCTCTCCCTAGACCACTAGCGAGACTGGCGATCAAGTGAGGGCTTCGACCGTGATCTCAGCCGAACGGTTTATCCACACAAAGAACTGGCGTTAGTGTAACCGCAAAGTGAATCGCAGGCATACAAAGCAGCGTATCGCTTTGCGACAAGCGCGTCTAGTGGATATCCTCCGAAGACGCGCTCGTAGTCACCGCAAGCCTCCTGTTGAACTTGAGGTTACCAGTTATGAGTTGAAACAATAACCAACAGATTGCTGTTCATTATTGACTAGCTCTGGGCTATTGTTCATGTTTCAAGTTACTTGTAAATCCGATTCTTAACTTTTTCCCCTACCCGCTCTAATACACTTTTCTACTAAAGGCAACACGTGATCAACATCTTGCCACCCGAGAATTTCCGTCACTTTTTTTTCTAAATTTTTATATGTGCGGAAAAATTCAGCTATTTCTTGAAGTCGATGTGGTGCAACATCTTTTAAAGATCTTACGGAAGTGTAACGTGGGTCTTTATCAGGAACACAAAGGATTTTTTCATCGCGATCGCCACCGTCTATCATTTCTAGCATACCAATTGGTCTTGCTGCAATGACACATCCTGGAAAGCTTGGCTCATCTATAATGACCATACCATCCAAAGGATCCCCGTCATCTGCCAATGTGTTGGGTACAAAGCCGTAGTCGTATGGATATTGTACCGACGAGTATAGTACCCTGTCTAGGGCGAAAGCTTGAAGTTCTTTATCATATTCGTATTTGTTCTTACTCCCGCCTGGAATTTCGATCAGAACGTTAATCAGACCTGGTTTCGGTTGGGCAGGAATACGGGATAAATCCACAACAAAACTCCTCAGCTAACAGTGAATTAGGGGTACTTTATGCTTAGCTCCCAGTGTATAATTTTAGATGAAAATGGGCTACTGTTCTTTCACATTTCCACTACAAAAAGTGAATTAGATTTTTGGTAAGCCATCAGAGCACACTAATTTTAACATCACCACAGCTGGAATTTCCCACACCATCACTCAAAGATTCAAATTATATCCATTAGAAATTCAAAATTAATTTTGAATTTCTAATTTTGAATGAGCTGACTTGATCGTTGCAAGTAGTGTCGGATTGTCACCCATACACTGGTACGCTTTTGCCTTTAAACTTTGTAAAATTTATATAAACGTTGTACCTTATTACATTTCTTGTTCACTTGTTGTAACTTTTGGACTATAGGGAAATCCCGTAAGGCCCCATAAACTCCAAAGTGGGATTAGACAGCACGAAACTACTTACACCCGTCCTATTTCGCCTAAATTCTCAAAATTCTTGTCAACAGTAGCCAGTGAACCCTTGAGGAACCAATTTGTTGCTTGTGAGCTAGCGCAGTGACTTCAATACTGCGCCAAGCTAACCTGAAGGCAAGGTGAGTGTGACTGGAGATAAGATGCAGAAAAAACCCCAAAAGAATGAGCGCAGTACGCTATCTTTAAAGGGTTTCCTGTGCTTAGCGACTGGTGTAAGTGCAAAGCGTGCCGTAAGCACACGCCTGTGTTTTAGAGAGAAACTTGGGATTGCAAGAGCGTGTCGCAAAGTTAGTGAGCATGTTCAAAGGATATACGCACAGAGAGGTCACCTCCGTTGTAGTATATAGCATGGTTTTGTGTTTTTCATATTCCTTATATATTATCCCTTGAGCAAATCCCAAAGCCTCCTTGTGAAGTGCAAACTGCCGACGGCTCTGCCGACAGTGATGCAACTGCCATTTAAGAGTCAAGTTTTCTCTAATCTACATCTGTCTTTATATTGTAGGTAATTGGTTGCTGGTGATCCTGAGCACTGTTTGAAGAGTAGTGACCAATAACAAACAAGGGTAAAGTTAGAGTCAAAAGACCGATCACAGTTCCTACAATATCTGCCAACGTATGGGAACATGTACTGGCAGGGTCAGCAGATTGGGTATTTGAATGCATAAAAAGTTGAAGTTTTTTACACTTATTATTTGTGTTGACTCTTTTGTAAAGAGTCTTACTTGTATTTTAGCTATTTTCCAATATTATACTATCTATCAATAAATAATATCAATCATTTCTTAAGCTATCTATACTGATTTTTGTAAATAAAACACTTGAGACAAAACGGAAGTTAAAATATGTACGTTTTACTTGGTGATGAATTTCACAGGCTAATTTAACTTAATTTCGTAAAAAGTTTAGGAATACACTGAAAAAAGTATTCAAAGTTACGTCATTTGGGTATTTTCTATCTCTTCTATTTACAGTACGCCGATCCTGTATGGGCTTTGCGCTGACGTTAATGCCTATAAAGTCAAAAAATTATTATTCTTCATACCCATATTCACCGTACGTTTGAGTAGTTTTGGGGGTATGCATTCTTGGCGCACGCAGTCACGTATGCCTGCGACACTTGGCTTGGGCGAACGTTAAATAAGTGGTGGCACAGGAGTAATTATTCACTACGCAAACATTTATGAGTTAATCATTGGACAATTTTTTTGTGTAAAATTACTGTGTATAAGGAAAATTTAATAATTTCTTCTAGTTATTTTAATCTCAACCCAAAGAATGATTCCAGATTCAAACACAACTCAAAATGTGTTATTTCAAAGTGCTTGACTTTTGATAACGAATCCCTAAGCAATAAAAAAACCGCCACTTAATCAGGGCGGTTTGGTTAAGCAATCGGAGGGTATTTACAGCTTACTCTGCCAATGCATAAAATTGTTGTAACAGAGTTTGCACTTGTTCTTTATAAGATGCGCGAAATGCAACTACCGTTTGGCATATGCTTTCATAGGTTCTTTGATAAATCTTATGTAAAGATGTTTGAACGTAGACTTGATGACGCGGGGCATTCCAAAATCGATGGGTACGAACTTGTCTGGTAGCCGCCAATCATCTATTTTTACTAAGTCGGGATCTAGGTGAGGAAAGTTGATATTGTTCAGTTCACCAACCAACCCCAGCCGGATTGATGCAGCGACAGTGGGTACTTGTTCTGGTGAAACATTGAGGATTTCTACCATTGCACGATCTAAGGCAAATACATTTGGTGATGCGGCTAAAATGCCGAGTGGACGGGGTTCACCACCACTTGGACCATTGCCTTCATGACCAATAATGCCATCAAGTATAGTTAAGTCGGGATCAATTGTCCTGGCGGTTTCCACCAACATTTTACCAAAACGATTTGCGTCTTTTCCTGCTTCCATGTGCCACCAAGCTTTCATTTTGCCTGGAACACAACCGAACAGGTTTTTGACTCCTAAAGTTAGTACCAATTGGACATGAGATTTTACTTTGGGTAGGTTAATCACAACATCCGCTTCCATCGCCTCTTTGCACAGTAGCAGATGATCAAAGTCTTCGCTGACGCTTTGGTAGCGCTTCCCGTGAAAATCGATGATGGGAAGATTCAGTTCTTCTAAAATAGGCTGATAGCCATTTGCGAGTGCGACTCCCTTGGCGCTACCAAAAGCGGGACTATCCCCCAAAAATGGTTTACCCCCTGCTTCTATAACCATCTGGGCCACTGCATAAACCAGTTCTGGACGAGTTGTACATTCTTTACCAGGACGTGCGCCTGTTAGCAGGTTGGGTTTAAGTAAGACACGGTTTCCGCTTTTGACAAACGCCGCCATTCCTCCCAAAGGTTCCAGCAGTGTTTCTAAAGATTCCCGGAGTGCTTCCCGTTCGTAAGAAGTGGCGCGAATTAAGCTGACGGATGGTGTTTGAGTTTGCATAGTGAAATCAAGAACGAATAAGAAAAACTAAAGAAGGAAGAGGTGTTTATTTTATCTTCCTTCTTTGTTCTCTAATCCGATGTGCCGTCTAGTATATTTAGAGGCATAATTGCACTCATTTGTTCCAAGTTTAAGACTTGGGCTAATTCTGCTTCACTCATGAAACCGTGTTCGGTGACAATCTGCCGCAAAGACTTACCAGTTTCTAAAGATTCTTTCGCCACAGCAGCTGCATTCAAATAACCGATGTGAGGATTTAATGCTGTCACCAAGGCTAAACTGCCTTCGGCGTATGCTAAACAACGTTCCTGATTGGGGGTAATGCCCTTAATACAGCGTTCGGTGAGTGCGGCGATGGTGTTACCAAGAATTTCGATGCTGTGAATCAGGTTATAAGCTATCAGAGGCATCATCACATTTAGTTCTAATTGTCCTGCTTGGGCGGCAAGGGCGATCACACTATCATAACCCATCACCTGAAAACACACCATTGATGTCATCTCGGCCATCACTGGGTTGTACTTTCCTGGCATAATCGAGGAACCCGGTTGTACGGGTGGTAGTTGAATTTCTTTTAAGCCAGTTTTTGGTCCTGAATCCATTAGACGCAAGTCATGAGATATTTTGACTAAATCTTGAGCTAAGTTACGTAAACCACCCGAAACATGAACAAATGGTGCCATACTCTGCATTGCAGCCATCAGGTGAGGTGCAGGTTCCAAAGGGAGATTTATCAAATCTGAGATTGTTTCTACCACACGGGCGCGATACTGAGGATGAGTATTTAACCCCGTACCTGCTGCACTTCCTCCTAAACCTAGCACCATCAAGTCAGAAGAAGCTGTGTAGATGCGGTTTTGGTGTTCAGTCAAAATGTATGCCCAAGCGCGAAAATTCTCACCCAAACGCACGGGTACAGCATCTTGCATATGGGTTCTGCCAGATCTGACGATATTTTGAAATTCTTCAGCTTTTTCTTCTAGTGCTGCTATCGCCTTTTCTAAAGCCGGATGTAAGGTTTTTGAAAGTGCCAATAAGCCACCAATACGAATTGCTGTAGGAATAACATCATTGGTAGACTGTCCATAGTTTACGTGGTCGTTGGGACTAACACGCTTGTAATTGCCTTTTTCTTCGCCAAGAATTTCTAAAGCGCGATTTGCCAAGACTTCGTTAATATTCATATGGTGAGAAGTGCCAGCACCAGCCTGGTAGACGTCTACCACAAATTGGTCGCGAAACTTTCCAGCAAGGACTTCATCAGCCGCTTGTATAATTGCTTGACTGACATCTTCGGGAATACAGCCGAGTTCACCATTTACAATAGCTGTCGCTTTTTTAATAGTGACGCCAGCATTTACGTAAGTAGCTAAAGGTTTAATGCCGCTAATTGGGAAGTTTTCTGTGGCTCGTAATGTTTGAATTCCGTAGTAAGCACTACTAAGTAGCTGGCGATCGCCCATCGAATCGCGTTCTATTCTCACTTGAGAATCTATTTGTTGAGTCATGCTATTTTTTTAAACTAATCATTCATCAAGAGTTTATATTCCCCTTGTGTTTTTGTCCTTATGACTTTACCTAACTGGATTACCTTCTCTCGCCATCTAGGGATACCATTTCTACTTTATGGCTTGTATAACCCTACGCCCCAAGCCAGATGGATTTGTTTGGCAATTTTTCTTGTCGCCTCCCTGACTGATTGGTTAGACGGCTATTTGGCGCGGAAACTCAACCAAATCAGCGACTTGGGTAAATTTCTTGACCCCTTAGTTGATAAATTGCTGGTACTTGCGCCGTTACTAGCTTTAATTGAGCTTGGAAAAGTCCCTGCTTGGGGAGTGTTTCTGATTTTGGGACGAGAGTTGGCTATTGCAGGTTGGCGCGTCAGTAAAACCAAGATTACGGGGGCGAATATTTGGGGGAAACTCAAAACAGTGAGTCAAATTGTGGCGATCGCACTTCTGATTGCACCTCTACCCCAAGTATGGCAATTACCTTCCATAATTGCCTTCTGGATTTCTGTTGTTTTCACAATCATTTCTGGAGTAATATACCTTTTACCAGAAAAAGATAGCCAAATTACTCAATAACTTTCACAACAATTCATCGTTTTCCTCAACTACGGCTGGAGAATCCGGTGCATATCCAAAACTGGTGGAGCAATTTCGGTTTGGGTTAGCATATCGTGAATTTGACCGCGATGGTGTGTTTGGTGGTTAAAAAAATGTGCTAGCAATAAGTTAGGCGGATCAGTATAAAGCTTACCCTGATTATTCACGTAGCTGATTGTTTTAGTCAAGAAATCCTGACTTAACTTAGACATAAAAGCTTCTATGCGCTCATCTTCTAAGACACGAACTGAGCGCAACTCATCAAAGTCCTCATACAGGATAGCATCGAGATTGGTAGAGGGCATTTGTTTGCCTTCAAAGCGTCCCATCCAAATCCTATCGCCCACCATAATATGATTCAGCGTTCCATGAATACTTTTGAAAAAAGCTTGTCTAATTCGCTTGCGTTCTACATCCGAAAGTTGGGAACAAACTTCATAGACTTTTCGGTTTGCTCATGTGTTGTAATTTGCAAGCATTTGAAAGTGTTGGATGAGCATAAGCAATTCAAAATTCCAAATCATAACAGGCTCGTAGTAATACCAATTCTCTGTAAACTTGCACTAAATACTTACCTCTTCCACCCTTGGCGTTCTTGGCGACGCCA
>NZ_CAWPKW010000315.1:0-34251 GCF_963888615.1 Brasilonema octagenarum UFV-OR1
GGCTTTGCCGAACGCGTAGCGTGCGCCTTAGCGCATAGTTAAGAGGGTTTAAAAGGGTTTTTGCGTAAGTCCTAAAGAGAATATTTTTTCATTCACTCAAAAAAAGAAAATCAATCATGGAAAAAATAGCAATTATTGGATTTTCATGTCTATTTCCTGATGCCAAAAATCCTGATGATTTTTGGAATAATCTTATTCAGGAGAAAGATTCCATATCATCAATCACTTCTCAGGAAATAGGAGTAGATCCGCAAGTTTTTTATGACCCAGTCAAAGGTAAACCAGAAAAAATCTATTCTTTAAAGGGAGGATTCATTCGCGACTTTCAGTTTGATACAACAGGATATAAACTACCAGCAGACTTTCTGCAAAGTTTAGATAAGACCTTTAAATGGTCACTTGATGTTGCCAAACAAGCTTTGGAACATAGTGGGTATTTAGGAAATGAATCTGTTTTGTCAAAATGTGGAGTCATATTAGGAACTCTCTCCTTACCTACGAAATTATCCAATCAATTATTTGCTCCTATATATCAGCAGATACTAACGCCTGCATTGAGAGAACTTTTGCAGTGTGAAGACTTCGATTTGGCTGACTTGAAAGCATCACCAGAAGCCTCAATTTACAACGCAATGGTTTCCGGTTTGCCAGCTGCTATCATTGCCCAAGCTCTGTCTTTATCCAACATTCATTTATGCATTGATGCTGCGTGTTCTTCACCATTATATGCAGCGAAGCTTGCTTCTCATTATTTGTGGACACACAAAGCAGATGTGATGTTGGCTGGAGGAATGAGCTGTTCTGATCCTCTGTTTTTGCGGATGTTATTTTCTGGTATCCAAGGATATCCAGAAGACAACGATCTCAGCCGTCCTTTAGATAAATCTTCCAGAGGACTGATCACCGCTGATGGAGTTGGGATGGTTGTGCTGAAACGATATAGCGATGCAGTGCGAGATGGCGATCGCATTTATGCCACCATCTCTGGTACTGGACTCTCCAACGATGGGCGAGGAAAACATTTGCTCAGTCCCAGTTCCAAAGGACAAATTCTCGCCTTTGAACGCGCATACAAAGAAGCACAAATCAGTCCAAAAGACATTGATTACATGGAGTGTCACGCAACTGGCACATTGCTAGGAGACACCACAGAGTTTAACTCAATAGAAACCTTCTTTGGTCAGCATCAAGCAACTCCTCTAGTCGGTTCCGTCAAAGCAAATGTTGGTCATTTACTAGTCGCTGCTAGTTCAGTCAGCTTAATTAAAGTGCTTCTGAGTATGTCCAAGGGTGTCATCCCTCCGACAATTCATGTTGCTGACTCCATAGGAACTGAAAACAACGTCATTTCACCTGAACGAATTGTTACAAGTACAGCCAATTGGCCCCAAAAAGCACCAGTCAAACGAGCAGCTATCAGTGCATTTGGTTTTGGTGGTACTAATGCACACATGATTTTGGAACAGGGAACCGTAGAAGATGGCGAACAAGAGAATACACCCGTGCAACCAGCTAGAGTCGCCATCGTTGGTATGGATGCCTTTTTTGGTTCCTGCAATGGATTAGATGCCTTTGACCGCAGCATTTACGATGCAAGGCAGCATTTTATACCTCTTCCTGCTGATAGATGGCACGGCTTAGAAGACCAACAAGACTTACTCCAGAAATACGGCTTACCAGATGGTAAAGCACCAGTAGGAGCTTACATTCAAGATTTACAAATCGATACCTTATCTTACAAAATCCCTCCGAATGAACTGTCCAAACTGAATCCGCAACAACTCTTACTTCTGAAAGTCGCCGATCGCGCCCTAAAAGATGCCCAAATCAAAGAAGGTGCAAACGTTGCAGTGATCATCGCCGCAGAGACAGAATTTTCTGTTCACCAGTTACAGCAGAGATGGAATCTCTCTTGGCAAATTAAACAAGGCTTAGTTGCCGGGGAAATTTCTTTACCAGAAGAAAAGATTGCTGAATTAGAAACCATTGTTAAAGATGCGATTCACCATCCAGTAGAAACTGGCGAATATCTGAGTTACATCACCAACATCATGGCGAGTCGAGTTTCTTCATTGTGGGATTTCACAGGTCCAACATTTACTATTACGGCCGGAGAGAATTCCACATTCAAGGTGTTGGAAATCGCACAAATGCTATTGAGTGCAGGGGAAGTGGATGCTGTGCTTGTGGGTGGTGTTGATTTAGCTGGCGGGCTGGAAAATATCTTGCTGCGAAGTTCCAGATCACAAATAAACACAGGAGTCAATACCCTAAGTTACGACCAAAAAGCGAATGGTTGGACGGTTGGTGAAGGTGCGGGAGCAGTTGTTCTGAAGCGCCAAGATACAGCAAGAAAAGAGGGCGATCGCATTTATGCAGTTGTCGATGCTATTAGTTTTGCACAACAGCATTCTACATCTAATGACTTGCACAATCGGCTAACAATACCTGAACCAGCAGCTGTCAACTCCGTCTGTCAACAAGCTTTCCAGATAGCAGGTATCAAACCCACAGACATTGAATATTTGGAAGTTTGTGGAAGCGGTATTCCCCAAGAAGATGAAGCAGAAATCAAAGGTTTAGTTCAAGCTTATCCTTCAGATAAAAATGGTCTTAATTGTGCGATCGGTAGTGTCAAAGCAAATATTGGTCACACCTATGTCGCATCAGGAATTGCCAGCCTGATTAAAACTGCTCTTTGTCTTCATCACAGATACATTCCTGCAACTCCCAAATGGTCTGGTGTCAAAAACCAAGAGATTTGGCAAGGTAGTCCCTTTTATGTTGTTCCAGAATCAAGACCTTGGTTTTTAGGCAAAGAAGCGAAAAAGCGAGTTGCTGCAATTAATAGCATGGGGATGGATGGGACTTACGCTCATGTTATCTTGTCAGAAGAACCACAGCAAGTACAGCGCCCAAGCAAGTATTTAGAGCAAACACCATTATATTTGTTCCCCATTGCAGGTCAGAATCACTCAGATTTACTAGACCAGATTAGCACTCTCAAAACAACCATCGAAAATTGTAGTTCTTTAATCGTTGCTGCAAGCCAAACTTTTGCTATCTATAAACAACATGTTGAGGCAAATTATGGGCTTGCAATTCTTGGACGCAACAAAAACGAATTAGTAAGAGAAATTGAAGCTGCTTTCAAAGGTGTAAATAATGCGTTTGAAAACGGGGAAGACTGGCAAACACCAACTGGCAGTTATTTTACCGCAAAGCCAGTCGGTAAAAAGGGAGGTGTAGCATACGTTTATCCTGCAGCAATTAATTCTTATCTTGGTATCGGTCGCACACTCTTCCGCTTATTTCCCAGAGTTTACGATGACTTGGTCATCAAAAATCTTTTCAGTCTTTTCGCCGAAGTTTCTCAGCTTGTTTTTCCCAGAAGCTTAAATAAACTATCAACTAGACAGTTAGAAAATCTCGAAAAGCAATTGCTTAATGATTCCTTGGCAATCCTTGAAACTGACATGGCATTTGCCAGACTCATTACTACAATTATCCGAGATGATTTCCGAATTAAGCCAAAGTATGTTTTTGGGTATAGCCTCGGCGAGACAAGCATGATGTGTTCAATGGGGGTATGGAGTAACTTTAGCGAAGGAATTAGTGCTTTTCACACATCCTCTTTGTTTGCAGACAGGATATCTGGACCGAAAAACGCTGTACGCGAATGTTGGGGATTACCATCAGCACAACAATCATCAGACGATGATTTCTGGAGTACCTATCTTTTGATGGTAAGTCCATCCCAAGTTAAAGAATGCCTCAAAAATGAAAATCGCGTTTATTTAACTCAAATCAATACACCAGAAGAAGTTTTAATTGCTGGTGAGACAGCAGCTTGTCAGAGAGTGATAAAAACTTTGGGTTGTAATGCTTTCCGTGCTCCCTTTAATCATGCAATCCATTGTGAACCAATGCGATCAGAGTATGAAGAAGTCGTTAGAGTCAACACTTTACCATCTCACAATATACCAGGTATTGTGTTTTATTCTTCAGCGGAGTGTCAACCCATCACATTAGAAAGCAGTGTCATCGGTCGCAATCTTGCACAAGGCTTGTGTCAACAACTTGATTTTCCTCGCTTAGTGAACCGAGTTTATGACGATGGGGCAAGAATTTTTATCGAAGCAGGTTCTGGTAATATCTGCTCTCGATGGATTGATAAAATCCTAGAAAACAAAGAACATATAACCGTATCTGTTAATAGAAGAGGTGTAGATGACCATACTTCTATTATCAGGGCATTAGCAAAACTCTTCAGTCATCAAGTTTCTCTGGACTTATCAACACTGTACAGTCAGGAAACAGAAACATCCACTCAACTTAAACCAACTGTGAAAACTCTCACTTTAGGAAGGGGAGTTCCTCAAAGCCAGACGCCTATCGAAGGAAGTGTCCGTTCTGGGAACAGAATTCTTACCAAAATATTGAGCGACGAAAACCGTAAAAAATTCCAAAACTTAGCGATGAAAAAACCTCTTCATACTGTAAGTAAGCAGTATCAGAACATTCCTCTCCCTACAGATTCTGAAGTCATACATTCTCCTCAAGACTCAACCACTATCCACAATGCTATAAGTCATCCCCGCAACATATCCACATCAATACCTATGCAAGAAGAAGAAAACGTGAAAAACACCACGAATAACAGTTTTGAGCCTAGAGAACAGTTACAATCTGGTGAGTTGACTGAAAGTCAAAAAATCATTACTCCATCCATTATTCCTCCAATTTCCACAACTCATCAACTTAAAAAATCAGCACCTCTAAATAACTTACATCTGTCTCAGTACGAAAAGTTCAGCAATAACCATTATCGGGTTCATAAAACTCACGCTAACTTCTTAAAATCCCGACAAGAATTCAGCAAACAAATCAGTGAAATGATTCAACTACAACTAGCTTGTGCTGAAAACTTGCTCAATAAGTAATAAGTGATAGGTTATAGGTTTTCCTGTAACCTGTCCCCTACCTCCTATCCTCTGTTCCCTATTCTCTCTCCTCTGTCTCGTCTATTAATCATTTAAGGGAATCGCCACTGTGAAAATCGAAGATCCAGTACTAGGTAAATACAATAACGGTCTTAACTTTTTTGGTAACTCCTTCAATCACAATGAAGTTTGGAAAGGTTCTTTAGATTGTGTTGCTTTTGAACAATCAGCCATCAAAGATAAATTACTGAATATAAAGAAACCTTGTTACGTCGTAAGAGTAGCAGGAAAAATTGGTGTCACCAACGAGGGTTATTCTTGTCCTACTGATAATGGGAAAACAGGACAAGTAGAATTGTTGATGACAACTCCACCCATGCCAACACATCATTTAGGAGACCCCAGTTTTCTTGCCTCTCATGGTGTAAAATATGCTTATACAACTGGTGCAATGGCTGGTGGTATTGCATCACAAGAGATGGTCATTGCACTAGGAAAAGAAAAAATATTGAGTTCTTTTGGTGCTGGTGGTTTAAGTCCAGACCGTCTTGAAGCAGCTATTAACTGTATTCAACAAGCTTTACCTGAAGGTCCCTACGCTTTTAATCTCATTCATAGTCCGAATGAACCTGCTATTGAACGTCGTGCTGTGGAGTTATACCTCAAATATGGGGTTAGAACCATAGAAGCCTCAGCATTTTTGGACTTGACTCCCAATATTGTTTATTACCGTGCGGCTGGGTTAGGCGTGAATGCAGCCAATCAAATTGAAATCAAAAACAAAGTCATTGCCAAAATTTCTCGTCGAGAAGTCGCCAGTAAATTTCTCCTACCTGCACCATTAAAAATTCTGAAAGAACTGGTTGAAAAAGGACTTATTACTGAGTTCCAAGCAAATCTTGCATCTCAACTTCCTGTTGCCGATGATATCACTGTGGAAGCCGATTCTGGAGGACATACAGATAATCGTCCTCTCGTTTGTCTTTTGCCTTCTATCTTGGCATTAAAAAATGAAATTCAGGAAAAATATCGCTACTCAACACCTATTAGAGTTGGAGTCGCCGGAGGAATTGGGACACCAGAATCAGCAATAGCCGGCTTTATGATGGGTGCTGCTTATGTCGTCACTGGTTCTGTTAATCAATCGTGTGTTGAAGCTGGAACTTCTGAACATACCAAGCAATTGTTAGCACAAGCAGAAATGGCTGACATGATGATGGCACCAGCCGCTGATATGTTTGAAATGGGAGTCAAACTTCAAGTTTTAAAAAGAGGAACTATGTTCCCTATGCGAGCGCAAAAACTGTATGAGATATACAGAAATTATAACTCACTTGAAGATATTCCTAATGAAGAAAGAGAGAAACTAGAGAAACAGATTTTTCGTAAGACTATTCCTCAAATTTGGGAAGAAACTGCAACTTATTTATCTCAAAGAAATCCAGAAAAACTTGCGAAAGCAATCAACAATCCCAAAATAAAAATGGCAGCAATTTTTCGCTGGTATTTAGGATTATCTTCTCGCTGGTCTAGTTCTGGAGAAAAGGGTCGAGAAGTCGATTATCAAATTTGGTGCGGTCCAGCAATGGGTAGCTTTAATGACTGGGTTCGTGGTTCTTATTTAGCTGAGCCAAAAAATCGCCGAGTGGTTGATGTTGCTCATCATATCATGACGGGAGCAGCATATTTATACCGCATTCAAAGTTTAAAACTTCAAGGACTGCAAATCTCAAATGATTACTGTCACTATCATCCAGTGAGTTCTACTGACTTGTAAGCAGTACAGAAAAGGTTTTTAAAAATCGTAGACTATTTTCTTAGAGGTGTCTCAATAATGGCTTCAAAACAGTCTCATACAGCGGAAGAAATTCAAGCATGTTTGGTGTCTATTCTTGCTGAGGCACTGAAAATCGCACCTGATGAAATTAATGTTCAAGATTCATTAGAAAACTACGGTTTGAACTCAGCCCAAGCTATGCTTCTCATTACCCAAGCAGAAAAAATGTTGGGATTTGAAGTCTCTCCAATGCTGCTGTGGCATTACCCAAATATTGAAGCACTTTCCGAGCGTTTAGCTGAAGAATCGCAAGATTTAGAGTCACAAGTTGATGACAAAGTGACCCCTCGAACAAATGTTTCTGTTTCCAAAACGACAACGGTAAATTTGCAGGCAGAAGCTGTTCTTGACTCGAACATTCGTCCCTCATTGAGTTATCAATTTACCACTGAACTAAATAATGTCTTCTTAACTGGAGGAACAGGCTTTTTAGGTGCTTTCCTAATTGATGAACTACTACGGACGACTGATGCAGATATCTACTGCTTAGTACGTGCTACGACTTCTGAGGAAGGCAAGCAGAAGCTAAAGAAAAACTTGCAACAATATTTACTTTGGAAAGAAGAATTCAGTCCCAGAATTATCGCTATTCCTGGAGATTTATCTCAGCCACTCTTAGGGATGAGTACGGAAGGGTTTGAAATGCTGGCAGCTAATCTTGACGCTGTGTATCACAGTGCTGCCATGCTGAACTATGTGTATCCCTACTCAGCATTGAAGACTGCGAATGTTTTGGGAACGCAGGAAGTCATACGCTTGGCAAGTTTAATCAAAGCCAAACCTCTACATTACGTTTCTAGTGTTGCTGTTTTTGAATCACCTGCTTATGCTGGCAAAGTTGTTAGAGAACAGGATAGCTTTGACCATTGGGAAGGGATTTTTCTGGGTTACTCTCAGACGAAGTGGGTTGCGGAAAAGTTAGTCAAAATTGCTGGCGATCGCGGACTTCCCGTTACCATCCACAGACCACCACTCATATCAGGGCACAGTCAAACAGGTATATCTAACACCCATGACTTTACCAACTTGATGATCAAAGGTTGTCTTGAGATGGGATGTTTTCCAGACGTGGATTATATGCTGGATATGTCTCCTGTAGACTATGTGAGTCAGGCGATCGCCTATCTATCAAGACAGAAAGAATCCATAGGCAAAGCTTTCCACTTGCAACATCCTGAACCTATCTCCTTAAAGATGTTAGTTGAGTGGATGCACTCTTTTGGTTTTCCAATTGAATTGGTTCCTTACGATGAGTGGCAATCAATGTTAGTAAAAAATGTCACTTCTCAACAAAATCCTTTGTACACACTGCGACCATTCTTGCTTCAGAAGTGGTCTCAAGAAGGACTCACCATTCCAGATTTGTATCTGCAAGCGAAAAGACCAATTATTAGCTGCCAAGATACTCTTAAGGCACTAGCTGGAAGCTCTATTGTCTGTCCACCAATAGACTCTAGATTGTTTCTGACATACTCTTCTTACTTGATTTCGAGTGGTTTCTTGAACGTTGCATAAAACGACAAGATTCAAAGGGGTGTAAGCCAAGATAGGGGTATAGGGGTGTAGGGAAAATGCATTTATATTCCTATCCCTTTACACCCTTACACCCTCACACCCTTACACCCTTACCCCCCTAGCTTCTTTAATTGACAAGTTGGGTTAAGGCAGATGCAAAACCCAACAATTTTTTTTGCTTACACAAACAGGCAAAGACGCAAAGTTCTTCTGAGCGCCTTTGCATCTTTGCATTTTTACAGTGAACAGTGAGTCCAGCGCTGCAGGCGGGTTTCCAACGCCAGATACCTACGGAGGCAGACCCTCATCAAGTACTGGCTCCGCCGTAGGCGACTGGCGAACCCGATAGCCGTAAGGCGTGGCGTTAGCCATAGGGTGAACAGTTATCAGTTATCAAATTATTGTTCATTGATAACTGGT
Source organism: Brasilonema octagenarum UFV-OR1 (assembly GCF_963888615.1). NCBI lineage: Bacteria > Bacillati > Cyanobacteriota > Cyanophyceae > Nostocales > Scytonemataceae > Brasilonema > Brasilonema octagenarum. The sequence continues at coordinate 8,716 of NZ_CAWPKW010000315.1, forward strand.
AACTGATAACTGGTTTAACAAAAACTATTTTAAAATTCTCAAATCTTGCTGTTAGCAATGCTGGCAACACTGCCATCTTGATTAAATGGCAATGTCTATGAATCGCGTATCAATATTGCCAGCACTTCAAATTCAAGCCATAACCTTCCACCGCAACAACCGCAACAGAATTGTTATCAGGTACAAGCTCTAGCAAGCTCCACTGTTGCTCTGTTTTTAGCAATGCTTGTCCTCCTGGAGTCAGAGAAACCTCTATTTGCTCTAGCTGAGCAATTCCTACTCCAGTTGCTTTTAAATATGCTTCTTTGCAAGTCCAGTAGCGGAAAAACACCTGTTGCATTTGATGGGGAGGAAGCCCAGACATCACTGCATATTCCCCAGGAGAAAAGTATCGTTTCGCAAGGGCCAGAACGTCGGAAATTGGGCGGACGTACTCTAGATCTACTCCGACCAGGCGATCGCAACTCACTGCACACAGAGCTAAGCCTTGCGAATGAGTTAAGTTAAACCATATTTTACTATCAGCAAATGTATCTGCTAACACTGGCTTGCCAGAGGATTCATAACAGAACTGCAACTCTTGCGGTTCTACACCCAAATAGCGACCCAATATCGTTCGCAGTATACCCCGACCAGCAATAAAACGTTGTCGATGCTGTTCTTTATAGAACCGTTTTGCCCGACAAACTTCGTCGCTGGAAAGGGTTGCTGTCAAATGTTGCAACTGTGTTTCTGGTCTGTCAAGGTCGATTCGCCAGACATGAATTTCATCCTGCAACAAAGTTAAATCTGCCGATGCAGGTAGCCACAAATGATTATTAACAGTCATTGAGTCACGCAGTAATAGTCAGCTAATGTCTGAATTAGATACTTAAATTTCGAGAGGACTGATAGCTAGCACCCGTATCGAACGCCCTCCGGGAACGCCCGTCGCTTGGCTGTCGGGAAACCCTACCAAGAGCGCTGGTCTCACCGGTGTGAACTATTATCCCTAACTCATTGTCCAGTAATTTACCACTCCTGCGACAAGATGTAGAGGAGGCAGTGGGTTGCGGTGAGACAGTGCCCTTCGGGTAAGCGCAAAGCGCACGCGATCGCGTTCGCAGTCGCCTAGGTCGGGAGACCCTCATCAAGCGCTGTCTCACCGTGCAGGGGGTTCCCTTCGTGCATGCAAACCGCTGTGATATGTGGATTTAGCCCAGTTTCCCCTCGTCTGGGTTTTCATCAGAAAACCCCAATCTCACACTCAAATTAAAGTCAAACGGTCTTGTCGCTTTTTTCAAGAGATACAAGAAAAAGTGCGTTGTCAAAATCAGTTTTGCTTTTTGACTTCCCGTTATTATATAGCTTTTAATGGTTGTCCTGATAGTTTTTTTGTAACCGATTTTTAATTTTTTAACTATATAATAAGTTCTTCTAACATCAAGACCGCCTCAGTTCACAATTGAACTGAGGCGGTCTAATTTCGAGAGGATATTACTATCTGCTTTTTCTGATTTGATTGATAATTACACCTGTTGCTGCACCTGTTGCTGCACTGCCAAAGGTACCTCTACCACCGTTAGTAATACCATTAGTGGCTGCACCGGCGGCTGCACCTACTCCAGCATCTTGAATGATGCTGCGTTGCTGCCTTTCTTTACGAGTGCCTCTAAGACCATTAGCACCATTGATAGCAGCACCAGTACCAGCACCATTAATGGCACCGTTGATCACGCTACGTCCTCTAATGATGCCTGAGACAGCGCCAACACCGGCTCCAATGGCTGTATCCTCAAGGATTTTATCATCAGCAGACGCAGGTTGAATTGGAACCAAACTGACACCAGCTAAACTTGCAGCCAATAGGCTGGGCATAAATGCGCGTTTCAAAATTTTGTTCATAGAATCTCCTTTTCAACTTATCAACCGATTAGAGAAAAGTTGAAGTTGTTCCAGTTTTTACCTTTTCTCTAGTCTAGACAATAACAAACTTTTTCTCCATGAAAATGCTTTCATGATTACCGTACCTTTTATTCAAAAAGCCTGAATCCACTCTTGGACAGAATATTCAGTCCAGATGCCATTTTGCCAATACGGATCGGCTTCTACTAATTGGCGTACGATCGCTTCGTCTTCGGCTTCATAAATGCCAAAAACTTTAGTGACATCTGTCGTAGGACCAATAGTAACCAACACACCGGATTCTTTCTGTTTTGCTAGTCCATCTAGATGTGCTTGACGGTAAGGGGCGCGTTTTTCCAGAACGTCTTGGCAGTAAGTTCCCCACATGACATATTTAGGCATAATTTTACGAATTCAAAATCCAAAAAATCAAAGTTCAACAAAACAGGAACAAACAAGAGCAAAAAATTTCTTTAGTTTTCACTCTTGTTTCTTGTGGCTTAACTCCTCAAAGTTACGCCAAATTTCTCCGCTAGGGCTTCGCGGACTTTATTATGTACTGGTTCAACTTCGCTATCGGTGAGGGTGCGATCGCTTACTCTATAAATCAAGCGAAATGCCAAACTCCGTTGTCCTTGGGGCACATGCTCCCCGTGATATTCATCAAACAATTCTACAGATTTCAGTAATTCTTTACCTGCTTTGGTGATGACTTTTTCAATTTCGGCAACACTCACCTTAACAGGCGCAAAGAAAGCAATATCTCGGTCTGCGGCTGGATAAGTGGAGTAAGGGTGGAATTGTGGTGTTAAGATTTCATCTTCATCTAGAGAATCCAAAAGCACATCTAAATCCAACTGGAACAGGTAGACTGAATCTGGTAAACCTTTTTCTTGCCGCAGTTGGGGATGCAATTGCCCAAACAGACCAAGCCTATTACCTCCTATCCATAGGGAAGCAGTGCGTCCTGGGTGCAAGCGGGAATCTCTGCAATCCGGTTGATATTCTACCTGCAAGCCAAACTGTTGAAACACATTTTCTAAAATACCTTTGGCTTCAAACCAAGTCATTGGTTGTTCGCGATCGCTTGTTGTCCATTTACTGGAGGAAATATCGCCTCCCATAATCCCAGCAATAACGTCTGTTTCTTGCAAACCTTCTTCTTGCCAGAAAATTCGTCCAATTTCAAAGCCGTTCAGCGAACCATTGCCCTGTTCCAGGTTGTATTGAAATGCATCAATTAATCCCGATATCAAGTCAGTTCGCAACGCCGAATATTCCACAAATAACGGATTTGCTAAAACGATTTGTCTATCTTCCCCAGGTTTTACCAAGGAATAGTGGATTAATTCTGTCAATCCTTCTGCTCGCAATAGTGCTCGTAACTTGCGAATCAGTTCTTGTTCAAGAGGCAAATAACCTGCTTCTGCCTTGTCTGGCAAGGTATCGCAAAAGCGATCATAGCCGTAGAGACGAGCAATTTCTTCAATTAAGTCTATTTCCCGTTCTAAGTCGCGGTAACGATAGGGAGGTACGGAAACCATCCACTTGTTATCGGGTATGGAAGTGAGTTGACATCCCAATGCTGTGAGGATGCGTTCAACATCTTCGCCTTGGATTTCTCCTGTTTGCTCACCTAAATCGGTTGGTCCGAGAACCTGGTTGACTCGATCCAAGCGTAATTCAATCGAACGCGACCAACTAGAGCGATCAGGACGAGAATCATTAATTTCTTGATGTATGATAACTCCTCCAGACAGTTCGCTAATCAGCGATAACGCACGACGAGTTGCGACTTCCAACTCAGCGCGGTTGACTCCCCGTTCGTATCTTCCAGAGGACTCACTTCTTAAACCGACACTGCGAGAAGAACGCCGAATTGCGACTGAATCAAATAGCGCTGCTTCTAAAACGAGGTTTTGAGTTCCATCATGCACTTCGGTTTCCTCGCCACCCATAACTCCTGCGATCGCAACAGGTTTATCATTAGCGGTGATCAGCAAATTTTGTGTAGATAGAGTGCGAGTTTGTCCATCGAGAGTTTTAAGAGTTTCCCCAGCATTGGCGAAGCGGACACCGATCGCCAGATTCTCACTTCCAGCAACCGATTGTAAACGGTTACAGTCAAAAGCGTGTAGTGGCTGTCCCCATTCCAACATTACGTAGTTAGTAATATCTACAATATTATTGATGGGTCGCACTCCAGCAGCACGCAAGCGCTGTTGCAGCCACTCAGGTGATTGTGCAATTTTTACCTGGTCAATCACCGTGCCAATGTATGCTGGGCAAGCTTGTGTATCAGCGATTTTTAAAGTTAAATTAAACCCACCTTGAGAAATCGAAACTTCACCTGCTTGAGGAAGCGTTAGCTTTGCCCCTGTCAAGGCTGTGACTTCCCGCGCGATACCAACCATACATAAGGCATCAGCACGGTTAGCAGTCGCGGTGACATCTAAAATCACATCATCTAAACCTAACAGTGGACGTACATCGCTACCAAGTGCCAAGTTCTCTTGAGGAAAAATATGAATTCCGTCTACATCATTGGGCAAACCCAGTTCCTTGAGGGAACAAATCATCCCCTGTGATGGAACTCCTCGTAGTTTCGCGGGTTTAATTTTTAAATCTATGTTTGGTAAGTAGGTGCCTACAGTTGCTACGGGTACGTAAATATCTGCCCGGACATTGGAAGCACCACAAACGATATTTAAAGTTTCATCCGTACCGATATCGACTTGGCAAACACTTAATTTGTCGGCGTTGGGATGCGGTTGTCGTTCCAGCACTTTCCCCACAACAACGCCTGCAGCCCAAGTGCGGCGATCTTCAATATCTTCTACCTCAAACCCAGATAGTGTCAGCGTTTGTGCTAATTCTTCTGGGCTAAGTTTCAACTCCACTAGTTCTTGCAACCATTTCAGTGAGATACGCATGGTCTTGTGTTGCCTTGTCTGAAATCTAAGCTAAATTAATGCATAGACTATTCTAGAACTATTCCACGAAGTTCCTCACACATTTTGGAATTATGCACACAAAAGCTGCTTTACCTATTACTCTTTTAAACGGCAAGCAAACTTTGCCTATTATTGAAGCTTATTTTGAGTTTAATCATCTTAAACATCTCTATCGTCAGGGTTGGCTAAACCACGGTATTCAACCAAAGTCTTGTGAAAGTGTTGCAGAACACTCATTTTGTGTGGCATTATTAGCTTTATTTTTGGCTGATGAATATCACCTTGAATTAGACACAACTAAGGTCATTCGTATGGCTTTAATCCATGATTTAGGAGAAGTCTATGCTGGGGACTTTACTCCAAAAGATGCCATTGAAAAAAATCAGAAATATCAACTAGAAAAGCAGTCTATTCTTCAAGTACTGAATAAACTTCCTCATGGATTAGAGTGGATTGCTTTATGGGAGGAATACGAAAAGGGGGAATCTGCTGAATCACAGTTTGTTCATCAACTTGACCGATTAGAAATGGCTTTACAAGCTAGTGTATACGAACACCTGGAGCTAGCAAATTTATCAGTATTTTTTCAAAGTGCCAATCAAGCTTTGTCCGCACAGCAACTAAAATCTATATCTAGAGCACTAAAAGATTTAAGGGATTAAACTCAAATCAGCCAGCAAAATACGAAAAAATCTACACTAACTAATATACACACTAAATAATATTCTTAGCATTTTTTACATCCTAATTACTAGATTGTTTATTTAGTAATTAATAGCTGAATCCCTAAGCCAAATACGTAAACACAATTTTGAGTAAATCCGCACGAGTAAAAGGCTTAGTTAAATATCCAGAAGCTCCTACCAATCTAGCTTTTACACGGTCTACAAGTCCTTTATTTCCTGTCACCATAATGATGGGAGTTTTTTTGAACATTGAATTATTTCGGACGATTCGGCATAATTCATAACCATCCATTCCGTCCATATTCAAATCCAGTAATATTAAGTCTGGTTTGTACCTAATAACGGACATAACGGCTTTGAGTGGATCATTGATTGTCACGACAGAAAAATTTTCATCTTCTAAAAAGCGGCTAATTTCTTTAAGCATGGTGGGACTATCATCTACAGAAATAACTTTGTAGACTTTTCGTGGGGTGACAGTAGCGGAAGTTCCTGCTTCATGTTTAAGATTGTTATTATTAGATATTGTTGATTTCTGAATTTTTTCCTTATCCGGAGAAACTGGAGTTTTTCGCTGTTGAGTAACGGCATGACTGGCAGAAATAACAGAGTTATCCGAATATCTGGTGCGAGTTGATCCTACTTCCGAATCAACCAGTTTAGTTTGATCTGATTGCGTAACAGAACGAGAAACTGATATTACATCTGTAAAAGTTTTTGGTAATTTATCAAAGGGTGGATCTGGTTCATGTAATAGTATAGTGCCATTTAAAATATGAGGGTATAATGTTTTGGCTAGTTGGACTTCGTCTTGATTCATAATCACTGACAAATGTCGCAAACTAAAACCCTTCATCCACTCAGTTAACTGAGGGTCTATTCCTGATAATTTATTTGGACTATCTGTGGTTTTAATTAACAAATATGGACGTTGATAGGGAGAAGAAATTTGGGGTCCCAAGGAATGCCAATTCTGCAACTTTTGTTGGCAACGTTCCGCAATTTTTTCGGCATCAAGCTTGCAAATAGTTGGAACTCGACAATCAGAATCTTTTAATGTAAAAGTCGCTTCTTTGGTTAAAAGATATGACTCCAGCACTTCTTTTACCAATTCTTGGATCAGGACTGCTGCTTGTGTAGAATGTAAATAGCGTTCGCTCACTAACCAGCAAATAGCTTGATATTCTGGAGGTAATGGAGCAGGAATCAATTCATCTTGAGTATCACTGTCATGGATGATTGATTGACTTTTGGTGTCTGGTTCAAACATCAAACGTAATTGAACACGAACCTCACCGACGATGCTAGGAACATGATGGCTTAAGCGACGCAAATGACGTTCCAAGCGATCAAACGGTTCAACTGAATGAGTAGCATATGTTATTTTTCCTTGCTCTAGATATATTGACCAGGAAATAGAACTGCTAAACACTTGTAAACAAGTACTCTCAGAACAATTAGATAGATGTCTCAATAAGCTTAAAGGACGTAGTTTGGTAAATGTGCCAAAATTATTCATTTCTCTAGAGATTTTCTGTAAAAGGAGACCGATTGTTGGAATATTCGAGTGATCGGTAATAAATAATAGTATCTCTCTAACTTTGAGATTTATTTATACAGAAATTTTCTCGTCATTTGAGTTATATACATATATTACAAGCTAGAAAGGGATATTATAGCTTGTATATTACATGTTTTTGTAACATGACTAACAAAGTAAATTTTTCAAGTTTTTTAAACAAAAAACAACTGAGTATGAGTTCTATGCGAGTGGCTGGGGAGTCAGGTGTTGGATTTCCAACCAAAATTTGGAAAAAGTGGTTGCGCTCTCACTGGTTGAACATAGGGGTCTTTTTACAGTCCAGACAAAATGCGTCCAATTTTCCACTTATTCTACTCCCAGTTGTAGTTGCTGAATTTTGCATGATCCTTGTTTAATTTTAATTAGTTAATTAAGCTAACAGAGGAGTCGTGCTCTGAGTCATTTGATAAACTTCAATTAGTTATTTTCATCATTCATCCTACCTTTCTACATCGAATCTTTAAATTTCTACGTCAGCAAAGGTACTGAGATACTGTATCGTATACGTATTACGTATAAAACTCGTTTTTCTTGCACATAAGATTATGCTGACGAATTGTTGGCTCAGCTTTACTTCAATTCTGTCTGAGAGAAAATTCAACCAAAAATTTGTTATGAATTTAGCGGCGGAATTTTTGTTAAAGAAATAGTAAGCTATCTGAACCAAAAAAAATTAGATATGGTTTTGTCAGTGCTATAAACTATATACTTTGAGGAAAAGGAAAGCTAAGCTTTGGACTATAACATAACACGAAAAGTTATGCATGATACATTAAAACTTGATGAAGTAGTTGAGTTTGCTGAAAATCCAGAACCTCGTTGTCCTTGTGTACTACTTCTAGATACATCTGGCTCAATGCAAGGTGTAGCATTAGATTTATTAAATCAGGGTTTACAGAGTTTCAGGGAAGAATTAACAAAAAATGCTTTAGCGGCAAGGAGGGTTGAAGTAGCAATAGTTACTTTTGATAGTCATGTGAATGTAGTACAGGATTTTGTGACTGCTGACCAATTCAGTCCGCCGCTACTAACAGCACAGGGACTGACGAGTATGGGTATTGGAATTCATAAAACCTTGGACATGATTCAAGAACGAAAAGCTCAATATCGCGCCAATGGTATTGCTTACTATCGTCCTTGGGTATTTATGATTACTGACGGTGAGCCACAAGGCGAGTCTGAAGATGTTGTAGAGCAAGCAGCGCGGCGTCTAAAAGAAGATGAATCAAGGAAACGTGTAGCATTCTTTACTGTTGGTGTAGACAATGCTAATATGACGCGGCTAAGTCAAATAGCTGTACGTACACCCTTAAAACTCCAAGGACTCAATTTTGTTGAAATGTTTGTTTGGCTATCAGCCAGTATGTCAGCGGTTTCTCATTCCAAAGTAGACGAACAAGTGGCACTACCACCTATTGGTTGGGGTTCTGTTTAGTAGAAGATGTGACAAAATGCTCAAAAAAGAGCACTAACCAAAGATCATCTATGAACACTTCTAAACAAAGACCTCATTGGCGGGTAGTAGCTGCATCGGTATGTGGAACAAGTCATTTGAAGAACAAACAATTGTGTCAGGATGCTCACCATTGGCAGATTTTGCCAGATAATATCTTAGTGGTTGCGGCAGCGGATGGAGCAGGTAGTGCAAGCATGGGTAAGGTGGGAGCAATGATTGCTGTGGAAACAGCGATAGAAAACATCTCTATCAAAGAATTTTCTCGACGAACATTAGTCGATGATAATGCTGCGCGCTCACTTTTGACCGAGGCAATAATTGCTGCCAAGAAAGCTGTCGAAGAAGAAGCCGTCGCTTCCCAGAAGCAGTCCTTCGATTTGGCAAGTACGCTGATTATTGCGTTGGCAACACCAGAATTTGTGGCAGTGGCACAAATCGGGGATGGTGTGGCAGTGGTGAGAGATTTTCAGGATAACCTGATCGCGCTGACCATGCCTGACAGTGGTGAATATATCAACGAAACAGTTTTTTTGACCTCACCGACAGCCCTAGATGCTGTGCAACTAAGATTATGGCGTCAGGCAGTAGCCAATGTTGGTATCCTCACAGATGGACTACAAATGCTTGCCATGAATATGGCAGTGGGAGTTCCTCATAAACCATTCTTCCTTCCACTATTTGACTTCGCAGCGAATGCTGATGACAAAACAGTGGCAAGAGAGCAGTTAGTGAGGTTTTTGCGTTCCGAGCGAATCACGCAACGTACAGATGATGACTTGACACTCATAATTGCTGCTTTGAGTGATTAATAAACAGGTGTGCGAATTCGTTTGTGTGGAAGTGTATAAACTCATAGGGTATCTATAAAAATATATCATGCAGGTACTACGTTGTTTTCCCAACCAACAAATCAGTAATGTCAGCCTGACCGTCAGTTTAGGACGAGGCGGTGAGGCCTGCATATACACAGTACCAACAGATGCTGGTTTAGTGGCGAAGGTTTACCACAAACCAACACCTGCCCAAGCCCGCAAACTGGAGGTCATGCTTGCCCACCCGCCAGACAACCCAACCGCCAGTTTGGGGCATATTTCAATTGCTTGGCCGATTGAATTGTTGCGCTCGTCGGATCCAAGCCGTGAGGTGATAGGCTTTTTGATGCCGCGCATTCAGGGAATGCGTCCAATCATCGACTTTTACAATCCTAGAACTCGCCGCCAGCAGTGTCCTTTGTTCAACTATCAGTATTTAATCCGCACTGCTCGCAATCTCGCTTCGGCTTTTTTTGCGTTACACGATCGCGGATACTGTGTTGGCGATGTAAATGAATCCAATATCCTGGTTAGTGATATGGCATTGGTGACAATAGTAGACACCGATTCATTCCAGGTAAAAGATCCAGAAAATGGAATCATTTATCGCTGTCACGTAGGGAAAGCAGAATTTACCCCACCAGAACTTCACAACAAAACCTTTGCTCAGTGCGATCGCAATTTCAGTCATGACTTGTTTGGGTTAGCGGTACTGATCTTTCAACTTTTAATGGAAGGGACACACCCATTTTCCGGGATTTATCAAGGAGCAGGTGAACCTCCACCATATGAAGGACGCATTGTAGCGGGACATTTTACCTACAGTCAAAAGCGTAGCGTCCCTTACGTTCCAACACCCATCGCACCTCGTTGGGATATTCTTCCTCCGGGCTTACAGGAACTATTTATACGTTGTTTTGAGGATGGTCACAACAACCCGCAGATACGCCCCAATGCTCAAACCTGGCTCACAGCACTCGCTGATGCAGAAAACTCGCTCATCAGCTGCACTGTTAACCCCCAGCATCGCTATAGTAACCACTTGGACAAATGTCCTTGGTGCGAACGTACATTGCGATTAGGTGGACGTGATCCATTCCCATCTTTAAAGGCGATCGCAAATAAAGAACATTTACAACCGCGAGTACCAAAGAAAAAACGCCAAACTCAAGTTCCTCGTACGCCACAACCAACCAGTCCATTCACTAACACTAATTATCGTAGTTCTGTCTTTACCCAAAAAATTCCTTACTATAAACCTCAGAAAAAGCAGAATGTATACCCTGTTGTTTTCTGCTTGCTTGGTCTTGTTGGTGCCTTGGGGTATTTGGATTTAATGGTAAAATTCACAAATCGCCCCTTTCTTGTTGAAAATTCTTACGCTCGGCAAAATTTGATTTCTTTGCAACAAAAGAAAACGCACAACAATCAAAATTTTGCTGATTACTACAAGCAGGGCCATGCTTCATACAAAGTCAAAGATTACCAACAAGCAATTGAAAATTTCACTCAAGCAATACAAAAAGATCCAAAATATGCAAAAGCTTATGTAAACCGTGGCAATGCTCACTACAACCTCAAAGAGTATGAAGCGGCACTTGCAGACTACACTCAAGCAATTGGAATCAATCCCACGGAAACAAAAGCGTATGTCAATCGAGGAAATTCCCGCCATATGCTTGCTGAATATAGCAGCGATCCAGACAAAGAGTATAATCTAGCAATTGCAGACTATAACAATGCCCTGCGTCTTAATCCGAAGGAAGTAGAAGCATACATCAGACGAGGTGTTGTTCGTTCACAAGTTGCTAAATACAGTGGCGATTCTCAAAATGAGTATAAAAAAGCAATTGCTGACTTCAATCAGGCACTTGGTTTGAATTCCTCAAAAGCCGAAGCTTTCTTTCAGCGAGGTTTGGTACGTTATCAAGTAGCACAATATAGCAGTGATTTTGAGCAAGAATATAAACAGGCAATTGCTGACTTTGATCAGGCATTAAATATCAATCCCAAACTGTCAAAAGTCTATTTAAAACGAGGTGTTGTCCGCTACGAACTTGCACAATATGGAGGTGGCAAATCTAGTCAGTATAATAAGCAAGCAGTTGATGATTTGCAAAAGGCTGCTAAAATATCTTTGGAACAAGAGGATATGGATAATTACCAACAAGCATTAAGCAGCATCTGTGTTGTTGTTGAAAATAAATGCGATACTTTTTTGCAAACCACCACGAATACATCCTCAAAAAGCAACTAAGTACGGAACTACCCCACCAAGATTCTGATCTGAGGAAACCTCGGATCAGATCTGTCTAAAAATTCAAAGTATCGTCCTGAGTCTTGCCTAGGTTTGCGCCAACATGCGTTGTTAGTATTGATTATTTTGTGTGTTCGCAATTCTGTAAGAAGTTATTTTTTACTATTATCAAAGAGTAAGACTTGGTTATTTTCTCTGTCTTATCTTGCATTTTTGAAACCTTATTTAGTCCTCTTATCTGTAGATTTAAGATAGTTACAAAGCTTTTTCATTTTTTCATACTTAAGATAGATTTGTTTATATTGTCTTCATACTTAAGTGTAAATTTACGGCTAAATTATATACTGAGAAAATTAAAAAATAAATTTTTCTCTACTTAGCGCATGAAAAGTTGATAGCTCATCTACCTAAAAACCTAGAGATAAGTTTATGAAAGCAGTAATTCTGGCTGGAGGTCTTGGTACACGTATCAGTGAAGAAACGAGCATCAAACCTAAACCTATGGTGGAAATTGGTGGTAAGCCTGTATTATGGCATATTATGAAAATTTATTCCACCTACGGCATTAATGATTTTATTATCTGCTGTGGTTACAAAGGTTACGTCATAAAGGAGTATTTTGCCAACTACTTCCTACATATGTCAGACGTAACCTTTGACATGCGATTTAACCAGATGAACGTGCATGCAGGTAAAGCAGAACCCTGGCGTGTCACCTTAGTAGATACAGGTGACAATACAATGACAGGTGGACGGTTGAAGCGAGTCAGAGAGCATATTGGGAATGAAACTTTTTGCTTCACCTACGGTGATGGTGTCAGTGATGTCAATGTTGAAGAATTAATTCATTTTCACAAAAAACAAAATAATTTAGCAACAATGACAGCAGTTCAACCACCCGGACGTTTTGGTGCTATTGTCCTAGGACAAGAACAAACAAAAATTACTAGTTTCCGGGAAAAGCCAGAAGGAGATGGAGCCTGGATTAATGGTGGTTATTTTGTCTTAGAGCCAGAAGTCATCAATTTCGTTAACGATGATTCTACTGTTTGGGAGCAGACACCATTAGAAAAGCTGGCAGAAATGGAACAGCTATCTGCTTACAAGCATACTGGCTTTTGGCAACCAATGGATACTTTACGAGATAAAAATTATCTCGATGATTTGTGGAAGAATAATAAGGCTCCTTGGAAGGTATGGTGAGAGAAAACAAAAAGGTACATTCATTCTTCACTCATCGTTCTTGATTTTGACTTTTCATTCTTGATTCATATTTCTATATTCCGGGAGCTAGAGTACTCATGTATGACTTCGCGATTATAGGTGGAGGAATTGTTGGTCTTTCCACCGCTATGGCTTTAGGTAAACGCTATCCTAATGCTCGTATTCTAGTTTTAGAAAAAGAGAGCAATTGGGCTTTTCACCAAACTGGTAATAATAGTGGCGTCATTCATTCTGGTATTTACTACAAGCCGGGTAGTTTCAAAGCTAAATTTTGCCGTGACGGTTGTCTTTCAATGGTGGAATTTTGCCAAGAACATGGAATTGAGCATGAAATTTGCGGTAAGGTCATAGTTGCAACCAATGAAACAGAGTTACCTCGCCTAGAAAATCTTTACACGCGAGGTTTGGAAAATGGCATAGACGTTAAAAGAATTACTCCAGAGGAAGTCAGAGAAATTGAACCTCATGTGACTAGCGTTGGCGGAATTCTAGTTTCTTCAACTGGTATTGCAAATTACAAGCAAGTTTGCTACAAATATGCCGAAATCATTAAACAGCAGGGAGGAGAACTGCATCTCAGTACCAAGGCTGAAAAAATAGTTACCAGTGGAAAACATCAGGTATTAGAAACGAACTGTGGAACTTTTGAAACTCGCTTTGTGATTAATTGTGCTGGATTACATAGCGATCGCGTTGCCAAAATGGGCAAAACAGATCCCAAAGCAAAAATTGTTCCTTTCCGGGGAGAGTATTACGAACTCACACCAGAAAAACGCTACTTGGTGAAAGGTTTGATTTACCCAGTTCCCAATCCAGACTTTCCCTTCTTGGGTGTCCATTTTACACGCATGATTGATAAAAGCGTACACGCTGGACCAAATGCAGTCTTAAGCCTTAAGCGCGAAGGCTATAAAAAAACAGACTTTGACTTGCGTGATTTTGCAGAAGTGATGACTTTTCCTGGTTTTTGGAAACTCGCAGCCAAACACGCTGACGAAGGAATACAAGAAATTATTCGCTCCTTTAGTAAAGCAGCTTTCACCAGAAGTTTGCAAAAACTCATTCCTGAAGTTCAACAAGAGGATTTAGTTCCTACTCACGCAGGTGTTCGCGCTCAAGCACTGATGAATGATGGCAAACTGGTAGATGACTTTTTGATTGTTCAAGGTCAAAACTCCGTCCATGTTTGTAATGCCCCTTCCCCTGCAGCAACATCTTCCATAGAAATAGGCAAAGCAATTGTTGCCCAAATCCCCCAACAGCCGCATCTCAAGGCTGTAGTCACTCAAGTCTAAAATAATTCGCTTGCCTGTGCTTAGTTAAGTTCATAGTGTTAAGAAAAAGCACAGGCATTGTGGCATCCTTCAATTTGCGAGAACATCTAATTTAAGGTTGTAATTAGTTGTCAGGGTAAAACTAATGTTCCTTAACTCGGATGTTCAGCCAATCGTTCTTGTTTGTGCTGCTGATAATAACTATGCCATGCCGCTTGCTGTTACTGTTCGTTCCGCAGTTGCCAACCTGAAAAAGAATCATCAGATAGCATTATATGTTCTTGATGGAGGTATTACCGAAGCCAATAAACGCAGAATTAGTAACTCATTTAACAAAGAACAGGTCAGTATTTCATGGATACAGCCAGACAATGCAGTCTTTGAAAACTTAGTATTGACTAGACATTTAACACCGACTTGCTATTATCGGCTTCTAATTACCGAGTTTTTACCAAAAGAATTTCACAAGGCTATTTACTTAGACACCGACATGGTAGTCACGGGAGACTTGGCAGAGTTATGGACGATTGACATGGGAGAGAACTATGCATTAGCAGTTCAAGACGATGTTGAATTGTACGTAGGAATGTCTGAAGGTTTAAAAAACTACCGAGAAGTGGGAATTTGTCCGGATGAGAAATATTTCAACTCCGGACTTTTAGTGATAAATCTTGACAAGTGGCGATCACAAGATATTGGCAGAAAAGTCCTTGAATACATAAAACAAAATAGAGAGTATGTACGCAATGATCAGGATGGTTTAAACGCAGTTCTTGCTGGGAAATGGGGAGAACTTCACCCCAAATGGAATCTAATGCCCAAAATGTATGAATATTCATCCTGGAAAAACAGCCCTTTCACGGAGGATATTTATAACGAACTACAGCACAACCCTTGCGTTATTCATTTTACGAATTCTCCCAAACCCTGGTATGCAGGATTGCGAGAAGAATGTAAACATCCAAAAAAACATTTGTTCTTCCAATATCTTGACATGACACACTGGTCAGGATGGCGAGATACCATTTGGAGACGATTTTGGAGAAAATTTATGAAAGTAACATCGTTAACTACTTCAAAACTTTAAACATGGTGTGTTACGGTGCATAACATATACACAGAAGATGAGCAAAGGCAAGAATTTCTGTAGTCATCAATCCATGATGATGAAACTGCCTGAACCATCCTACACAGAATGATGCACCGTACTTCACCAAGGTAATTTGTTTACGACGTGAAACTAAAGTTGAATAGGAACGAAAAACAATGAGAATTCTAGTCACTGGTACTGAAGGTTATCTTGGTAGTTTATTACCTCCGTTGTTAATTGAACGGGGACATGAAGTAATCGGAGTAGATACTGGTTATTACAAAGTAGGTTGGTTGTACAACGGTACTGAGATAACAGCCAAAACTCTCAATAAAGATATTCGCAATATCACCGTAGAAGATTTGCAAGGTGTTGATGCGATCGTTCACATGGCTGAACTATCAAATGATCCCACTGGACAGCTTGCACCACACATTACTTACGAAATTAACCATAAAGGCTCAGTTCGTCTTGCCAAATTGGCAAAAGAAGCGGGTGTGCGTCGCTTCGTGTACATGTCCTCATGCAGTGTTTATGGCGTTGCTACTGAAGGTGATGTCACAGAAGAATCTCCTGTCAATCCCCAAACCGCCTATGCAGAATGTAAGACATTAGTAGAGCGAGATGTCAAGCCATTAGCAGATGATGACTTCTCTCCGAGTTTTATGCGGAACGCCACTGCTTTTGGTGCTTCCCCCAGAATGCGCTTTGATATTGTTTTAAATAATTTGTCAGGTTTGGCATGGACAACCAAACAAATTAAGATGACTAGTGATGGTACGCCTTGGCGTCCATTAGTTCACGCGCTGGATATTTGTAAAGCAATTGGTTGCACAGTAGAAGCACCTCGTGATATCGTACACAACCAAGTTTTTAACGTGGGAGATACAGCAAATAATTATCGAGTCAAAGAAGTTGCCGAAATTATTGCTCAAGTTTTCCCAGGTTGTCAATTAAGCTTTGGCACTCAAGGTGCAGACAATCGTAGTTATCGCGTGTCTTTTGAGAAAATCAATACTGTTCTACCTGGCTTTAAGTGTGATTGGAATGCTCAACGAGGCGCACAACAGTTGCATGATTTGTTCTCGCAAATTGATATGACTGAAGAAGTTTTCTTATCTAGAGGCTTCACTCGCTTGAAGCAATTAGAATACCTCATTCGTACACAACAAATTGACAAAGATTTCTTCTGGAGTCAGAAGTAATGATCTTGTCGAAGTTATAGACAAAAAAGTGATTTCAACAATTCCGACTCAAATCTATTTTTTCGGAATTGTTGAAATCATAAATGTATCATACTCTAGTAATTCCACCATTGAATATGATTATTATCGCTTTTTTTTTGTACTGGTCAAAATATCTATCAAACTTGTTCCATGATTGATGCTAGTTGAACATCTAAGAGCAGCAGGAGACATAATACCATAACGTAAACCGATGATATACCAAGGGTAGTTAATAGTATACTCCAATGATTTGAATAGAAAAAGCCTTCTGTATATTTAAAAATGTGAATTGGGTTTGTTGAGGAGTCTTGAGAAGTAATAGTATCTATCAGTAGTATGATTTTAATACCTGAGTTATTTGTCTTCTTGCAGTCTTAATTCTTCATCTCATTTTCTTGTCACACCTTAGCTTATTCAAATCAAAACTCAAAATTCAGATATGCAAAATCCACATCAACTCAATTTAGATGAAACACAACCTTATGTACAGTCCACCATGAAGAAACTACTCACTATCGCGATCCCGACTTACAACCGCGCTCAACTACTTGATAAGCAACTGGCATGGGTTGCTCAAGCGATCGCTGGCTTAGAATCGGAATGTGAAATTTTTGTTTCAGATAATTGTTCAACTGATAATACTCAAGAGGTGATTAAGAAGTGGCAAAAAAATCTCAGTCATATTACATTTAAGTCCAGCCGAAATTATGAAAACATCGGTGTCATGCGGAATATTATTCATTGCTTAAAGTCCGCAACGACTAAATATGTTTGGACAATTGGTGATGATGATCCCATTCAGGATAAAGCAGTTGCTTATGTCATCAACCAACTCAAAAAAAATGAAGATTTATCATTATTGTTCCTTAACTTTTCTGGCCGTAACCAAATTACCGGGGAACCTGTACATCCACCCACAATAGTAGGTAACCGTTGGTTTGATGTTGATAATGAAGATGGAAGTGGTGACGGTAAAGCTATCTTTGAACACTGTTTTTCAAAAAGTGTTGGCGCAGTCATCTTTCTCACGGCTTCGATATATCGTACTGAATTAGTACAACGCGCTCTTCAAATTTGGTCAGAAGCTGAGAATAACTGGATATCTTTAGCATACTTAGCTGGATATTGCGCTGCTAATGGCAAGATAATTGTTACTAAAGATATTTATATGGAATGTATTGTTGGTGTGAGTTATTGGCAAAAAGATCCACAATCAGCAATATTAATGCAATATAAGCACTTACCGGAAGTTATTACGAAGTTGGAGGAGAACGGATACTCTAAGCAATTTTACCGTAGGATGATGTTCCAGAGTTTCAAAGAAGCTAATTTGAAAGTTTTCTTAGGTGCTTTGAGAAGATGGCCTATGTTCACTATGAAAACAATAGTTCCCTTTTTGACTTTAGTAAGTCTGTCTGTTTTTGACGCAGTTCCTACTAAAGAATTCAAAATGGCACAAACAACAGAACCATTCACTCAAAACTGACGAAAATAAGACTTGCAATGAATCAAACCAACAAGGTAGTTATTCTATGTTTAACAGTACTATCAACAAATTATCTCAGTTGAGATCTGAGTTAGGTTATAGAGCAGCACTCCTAAACCATACAAGAAAATTGCCTGCTCTGGAAGAAAGCGATCGCGTGATTGTCGATACCCTCAAACGCGATGGAGTTTATGTGACAACACTCGAAAAGTTGGGACTTGGCTCTACATCTGCTCTTCTCAAAGCATCTTACAATCAACTATCTAGAATGACAGATGCAGGCAATAGTCACCTAACAAAAAGACTGCCGCAAATTTACACCGTTACAGATTTACCAGAATTTTCTCAGTGGGGACGGGAACAAAAGCTAGTTAATATCATCGAAAACTACATCGGTCTTCCTGTTGCCTTTCAGGGCGTACATTTACGTAAAGATTTTCCTAACGAAGATCAGTTTGGTACACTGTTATGGCATAAAGACTCAGAAGACCGTCGGATGCTCAAAATGATCATTTATTTGTCCGATGTGGAAGAAAAACACGGTCCTTTTGAATACGTTCCGGTCTCTTTGACTCCTTTACACAGTCTCAATTATTACCGGATTTACTACAAGCTTTGGCAGTCGGGTTACTTAGGAATTACTGATGAACAGCTTAAGGAAGTCATCCCGCAAGACAAGTGGAAATCATGTCCAGGTCCAGCAGGTACTGTGATTTTTACAGATCCAAAAGTCGCTTTACACCACGGAACACTACGGACAGAAGAAAGACCAGCACTCTTTTTTACTTACACTGCAAACCCACCGAAGCGACCAGAACTTTGCACCCAGTACTGGGATGATACTTTTGCAAAACCAGAGCCATATCAAGAACCATCATCTGTCACAGCTCTAAGATAGTGCGGTTCTTGAGTTGAAGAATTTCTTTGTGTTCTACTCCTGTTGAAGCCCTTTTGGTGAGCAGTCATCTGTCTTCGGGTTACCCTCGGTGCATAACGATTGCTGCCTCACCCCTATACCTCTACAGGGCTTCAAAAAAAGTTGCAAAAAACACGAAGAAAAATCCGAAATGACCGAGTGCCACTGTGTAGTTAAGATTTCAAGCGAGGTTACCCATGATTTTTGTAGAAACTGAACTCAAAGACGCGTACATCATTGATTTGGAACAAAAGCAGGATCATCGTGGTTTCTTTGCCCGTACTTTCTGCGCTCAAGAATTTGAGGCACATGGTTTAAAGCCAACGGTAGCCCAATGCAATCTATCTTTCAACTACAAAAAAGGGACGCTGCGGGGAATGCATTATCAAACTCTACCAGCAGCAGAAACAAAATTAGTCCGCTGTACCCAAGGCGCTATCTATGACGTGATTATTGATATGCGTCCTGAGTCTCCAACTTACCTTCAATATATTGGTGTGGAATTAACCGCAGAAAATCATCGCGCCTTATATGTTCCAGAAATGTTCGCTCACGGCTATCAAACACTAACAGACTCTGCTGAGGTCGGGTATCAGGTAGGAGAGTTTTACACACCTGGATATGAGCGGGGGTTGCGCTACGATGATCCATTTTTTAATATTCAATGGCCATTGGAAGTAACTGATATTTCCGAGAAGGATAAGAATTGGCCTTTGATGAAAATGATGAGCGTTGGAGGAAATGTTTAGTTGTTAGTGGTGATGGGAAAAACGACTAATTAACAATCAACAACTAAGCAATTCGCAAATATTATTCTAGGAGATTAACCAATGATTATCGTAGATCGCGCCTTACAAGCTCGTGCAGAAGCAGGTAACCCCATCAAGGTTGGGATGATTGGTGCTGGCTTTATGGGACGCGGAATTGCCAATCAAATTAAAAATTCCGTTCCTGGTATGGAGTTGGTTGCTATCTCCAACCGAAGTGTTGATGCAGCTAAGCGAGCATATTCGGAAGCAGGTATTGAAGATAGCAAAGTCGTTTCCAGCGTCACCGAATTAGAAGAGGCGATCGCCCGCAATCAATACGCAGTCACCGAAGATCCAATGTTACTGTGTCGCGCCGAGGGTATCGATGCTCTGATTGAAGTGACTGGTGCAGTAGAATTTGGCGCTCATGTTGTGATGGAGGCGATCGCCCATCACAAGCACATCATTATGATGAACGCCGAATTAGATGGCACCATCGGTCCTATTCTCAAAGTTTACGCTGACAAAGCAGGAGTTATCCTCACCGCTTGTGATGGGGATCAGCCAGGAGTGCAAATGAATCTCTACCGCTTCGTCAAGAGTATCGGCTTAACTCCATTATTGTGTGGTAATATTAAGGGCTTACAAGACCCCTATCGCAACCCGACGACACAAGAAGCATTTGCCAAACGTTGGGGTCAAAAACCTCACATGGTCACCAGCTTTGCTGATGGAACAAAGATATCCTTTGAGCAAGCAATAGTTGCCAATGCCACAGGTATGAAAGTTGCCAAGCGAGGAATGCTGGGATATGACTTTAACGGTCATGTTGATGAAATGACCAAAATGTACGATGTCGAACAACTCAAAGAACTGGGTGGTATCGTTGATTACGTCGTTGGTACAAAACCAGGTCCAGGGGTCTTTGTCTTTGGAACCCACGAGGATCCCAAGCAGCGTCACTACCTCAACTTGTACAAGTTAGGTGAAGGTCCGCTCTACAGCTTTTACATTCCTTATCACCTCTGTCACTTTGAGGTGCCATTGTCTGTTGCTCGCGCTGTTCTGTTCCAAGATTACGTCTTAAGTCCTTTAGGTGGTCCTCTGGTAGATGTGATCACTACTGCCAAAATCGACCTCAAGGCTGGAGAAACCTTGGATGGCATTGGGTACTACATGACATACGGGCAATGTGAAAATTCCAACATCGTTCAAGAGCAAAACCTTTTACCAATAGGTCTAGCGGAAGGATGTCGCCTGAAGCGAGACATTTCAAAAGATCAAGTCTTGACCTACGACGATGTAGAACTCCCTGAAGACAGACTATGCGACAAACTGCGAACTGAGCAAAACGCTTATTTCACCAAATCTAAAACTTTAGCAGCAGTTTAAATAATTTCTTCATCCGAAGTTAACTAATACTTCATGTTATAAGGTTGACTTCGGTACAAAAAAAAGCATAGGTTGAGTAGTAAAGAATCTCTGGTCTTATGCAAAGGTTATGCAAAGGCTATGAGGTTCTTCTTTCGATTTGATGTTATTCCAAACATAATAAATCTTTAACTACTCTTCCAACTCAGGACACTTATGCGAGATCAGTTAGTTCAGCGTACACTTAGCATCGATAATTTATTATCACACAAAATTCAAGTTCGTCAACAAATGCGCCGAAAGGTTTCACTCCAGGCAAATCGGGCTGCTATTGGTAACGTACTGATTTAATACGTTAGCGAAGCCATCGCCCAATCCGGAATTCTTTTAGAGTTATTGCGGTACCTTGTTTGGATATTATGGTATAAGCTATTACCATTTAAGCTCTTTTTGCAATACTTCGCTCACGCTCACCGACTGTGTATCAGTTCTGTTCATCAACAACATAAGCAAGTAGCCAATATAAATCTCAACTTCCCAATTTACCCAATGGGTTACTAACTTCTTTCTTCTCTCGTTACAAAATATTTATTAAAAATTAACACTCGTAAAATCATGTTTTAGTATCTTGAGAACAAGTAGGGGGTTGAATCAGATTTGCATTTAGAGTCTGTGATCTGTGAAGTGTCGGTGCAGTCTTCGGAGCAAACCTATCACCACTTGTAAATAGTTGTATAGAGTCAATAAATTAAGGAAAAATATGAAAATTGCCTTGGTGCATGATTATTTAACCCAGAAAGGAGGGGCAGAGCGCGTTTTCGAGTTACTCTGTAAGCGCTACCCCCAAGCAGATGTTTTTACTTCCTTATACGACCCGGAAAAAACCATTGACATTGGCGAGCGCATTGTCAATACAACCTTCCTACAAAATATTCCAGGAGCAGCGAAATATTTTCGCCTGATGGCTCCCTTATATTTTCCAGCCTTTCGCGCCTTAGATTTGCAAGACTACGACCTTATTATCAGCAGTAGCACAAGCTTTGCCAAAGCAGTGCGCAAGAACCAAAAGAGCCGCCATATTTGCTTTTGTCATAACATTACCCGTTTTTTGTGGGACACAGAAACTTATTTACGTGAGTACGGAGATTATCGATATTTTGCTCCATTAATCGACCAAGTTTTTGAAATGATGAGAAAGGTAGACCTTGTCTATGCACAGGAACCTGACCTTTACATTGCTAACTCCAGCATTGTAGCTCGTCGGATTAAAAGTACTTACCGTAAAGATGCCATTGTTATTAACTATCCGATTGACACGAGTAAATTTGTTTTTTCAGATACAAAAGAAGATTTTTATCTTGCCTCGGCTCGGATGATCAGCTACAAACGTCTTGATATAATAGTCGAAGCTTTTAACTGGCTGGGATGGCGGTTGCTGATATCAGGAAGTGGTCCAGAAAAGGAGAGGTTAAAGTCTCAAGCATTATCCAATATTGAGTTTTTAGGACACGTAACTGATATAGAACGCACTCAGTTGTTTTCTAAAGCAAAGTCTGTTATAGTTGCAGCCCTAGAAGATTATGGTTTAGTTCCAGTAGAGGCCAATGCTAGTGGAACACCTGTCATCGCTTTTGGAGCGGGTGGGGTATTAGATACTCAAATACCTGGTAAAACAGGAGTCTTTTTTAAGAAACAAACACCTGAATCACTCCAAGCTGCACTACTAGAAGCCAGGGAAATCGATTGGGATTACAACAACATCCGTAGTCATGCAGTGGCAAACTTTTCGGAAGAAGCTTTCTTTAACAAAGTTGAGCAAGTTATTGAACAAGCTTGTACTGTAAATACATTATTCATTTAATTTGTTAGCTGAGGGATAGTAAAAGTGGTTCAGAGCAGTCTTAGTCCATACGGAAATCCAGTTACTGAGTCAGAACCGGGTTACGGACAACTATTTGCGGTTTTAATCCGCAGATTTCCTTGGTTTTTAGCTGCATTTGTGGCTTCTGTGGCCGTTGCAGGTGTGATGACAAAAAGAACAGATCCTACCTATAGAAGCTCAATGCAGCTGTTGGTAGAACCTAACTATCAGGGAACGAAAGAAGGTAGTGGTGTAGACAGTCAGTTTACCGATCCTACTGTTCAGGTAGACGCTGCAACCCAACTGAGCTTGATGCAAAGTTCTCCACTCCTCAAAAAAGCAGTGACTGAACTCAAGCGCGAATATCCAGACATGACGGTAGGTGAGTTAAAAGGTTCTTTGGTTTTGAGTCAAATTAAAAACAAAGACGATAATGTTGCTACTAAAATATTTGACGTCAAATATACCGAAAAAGACCCAATTAAAACACATAAGGTTCTGCAAGCAATTCAGAAAGTTTATCTAGGTTACAACATTCAGCAGCAGAATGAGCGTTTAAGAAAAGGGCTTAAAGTTATTCAAGAACAGTTAGAGAAAGCAAAAAAAGAAGTTACCTCGTCTGAGGCTAACTTACAAAGGTTTCGCAGAACGCAACAACTTATAGACCCTGAGTCCCAGTCAAAAGCTATACAGGACGAATTAAGCAGAATTTCGCAAGAACGCGGCACAGTTCTTTCTCTGTATAAAGAAGCTAATGCTACGTATACAAATATACAAAAACAACTTCAAAGTACACCACAGACTGCTCTTGTCGAAGCTCGTCTGAGTCAGTCTACTCGCTATCAAGGACTACTGAACGAAATTCAAAAAACAGAACTGTCTCTAGCACAAGAACGCTTGCGGTTTACAGAGGAAGCTCCAAGCGTGCAGAAGTTGGCAGGTCAACTTCAAAGTCAAAAGGCACTATTGCAAGAAGAGCAAAGACGAACCTTAGGGGGAGAGTCTTCTCAAGCAACTGCCCAACCACCGTCTTTGTTAGAGCAAGGACAGAAAAGCGCAATTGATCTCAACCTTGCTGCGAAGTTGGTGGATACACAAACCACAATAGTATCTTTAGAAGCAAAAGATAAAGTTCTGGGCAACAAAGAGCAAGAACTACGTGAGCAACTCACAAAATTTCCCAATTTGTTAGCTGAGTACGGTCGCCTACAGCCGCAAGTACAACTGAGCCGGGAAAGATTGCAGGAACTTTTGAAAGCAGAACAGCGATTACGGCAAGAAATTGCCAAAGGAGGATTTAACTGGGAAATCGTGGAAGAACCTCAAGTAGGTGAACAGTTGGGTCCCAACCTCCAGCAAAATCTCATGCTAGGTGCAGTAGTTGGGTTGATGTTAGGAGGTATTGCTGCCTTCATCCGTGAAGCAGCCGATGATTCTGTACATACCACAGCTGAGTTGGAAAGGCAGGTTTCTTTACCGATACTGGGAACAACTCCCAAGTTACCACCTGCTAAAACCAGAGAATCAGTTATCAAGTTACCATTTGGTAAGCCAGATGTCCCTGCTCCTTGGACAATTCAGGTATTGCAATCTTCACCGCGTTGGGAATCGCTAGATCTGATTTATAAAAACATTGAACTTTTGAACTCTGTTGCTTCGTTCAAATCTTTAATGATTACCTCGGCTTTATCTGATGACGGTAAGTCTGGTCTAGCATTGGGCTTAGCAATGAGTGCAGCTCGTTTACATAAACGCGTACTGCTCATTGATGCCAACCTACGTGAACCCAGTCTGCACAAACAGCTAAATCTCCCGAACGAACAGGGGCTTTCTACTCTATTAGCAAGTGAGGTCACAATACCCAATCAGATTAGTATCCAATCCTCAGGCTCATCTTATATCGACATTTTGACCGCAGGACCAACACCTGCTGATCCAGCTAATCTGCTAAGTTCTCCTCGGATGCAGCAATTAATGGCATCATTTGAGAAGAACTATGATTTGGTAGTTGTAGATTCAACCCCAGTTCTTGGCTTAGTTGATGCGATGCTTACCGCATCATCTTGTCGTGGCGTGGTTATGGTAGCTAGCATAGGTAGAGTAACTCGAACTCAACTCACACAAGCTACAGCCATGCTGAGCCGGTTAAACTTACTTGGAGTTGTGGCAAATGGGGTATCAAACTCTAATAGTACATTTGTGCCATATACACATCAACAACGATTTGCACTGCAACAAGCAGTGGAGAAATAAAACTACCGCACAGCTGAGTGCAAGGCGTACACTACAAAGAACATAGGTGGCTCGACAAACGAGAACCAACGCACGACAAAAATATAAATAAAGCGGCACATGCCACGTAGAAAAGCATATGCCGTATTTTTTATTAGTAGGGGCACGAGTTTCACGCTCCTACTCCTCGCCATACCGATGGTATAACGAGGTTTTATTTTCTCTTCCCACAACAACAGCACCCTTGGCGGTGCATTGTGGCAGCACGAGTTACCTACTCTCTGGTGCCTTGCGATCCCCCTTGCTTCTTTAAGATAAGTAATTAAGCAGATTTGGTATTAATTAAAAGACAAAATCTTAATTGTTTATTGTGTCTTATCGAAAAGAACTCAGAACTCAGAACTCAGAATAAGAAAGAAAAACAAGCGCATAAATTGTAGAGTTCACCGAACGGAAGTCTTTGGGTTTAAAACCCC
>NZ_CAWPKW010000316.1:0-34117 GCF_963888615.1 Brasilonema octagenarum UFV-OR1
GGCGTGCGCTTTGCGCATACCCGATAGCCGTAAGGCGTGGCGTTAGCCATAGGGTTATCAGTAAACAATGAACAGTGAATTCATAACTGATAACTGATAACTGAATTCTCCTGAATTTAATTACATTTGACCGCTAAAGACAGGCTGTACTTTGCGGTCAGTCCGTTCCCCCAGGTCATCAGCAATCGTCAAAGCAGTTGGTTTACAGCGTTTTACATCAACCCCAATTCCTTGGGCTCCTTCGAGTTCCAAATCTTCTACGTAGCCTTTTATGGCCGCTTTTGCATCAGCAGAACTGACAAACGGTCCAAAGTAGTAAGTGCAACGGGGGTTTTGTGTTACAACTTCCACCCACCAAGCCAAGCCAAAATTGTCGAATATGTTAATCAACAATTCCTTAAAGTTATTCCAAATAGTTTTCATGGTTCTCGCCAATTTCTAAATGTGATACTCGGTTTTAAATGCTGCCAGTTTTGACTGCTTTACATTTCTTTATACTCTGTTTACTCTTCTTTTTTCAAAGAAATTTTTTGGAATTTATCCACGTATAGGGTATTTATCCAGCGATGACGATAAATTTCATAAAGCGCCATACCCGCTGCTACTGAGGCATTCAAACTTGGAGTCTTACCTTGCAAGGGGATCGACACCAAAAAATCACAATGTCGTTGTGTCAAAATACTCAAACCTTCGCCCTCAGAACCAACTACCAAAACAATAGGACCGTTAAATTTCACGCTATGTATAGGTTCGCTTGCTTCTGTAGCAGTACCGTAAATCCAAAAGCCACCAGCTTTCAGTTCTTCCAAAGCACGTTGCAAGTTCACCGCCCTAACTACGAGAAAGTTTTCTAAAGCACCAGCAGCTACTTTCATGAGTGTGGAGGTGATTCCACATGCTCTACGTTGTGGGATCACCATTCCTTGAGCACCCAATGCTTCTGCTGTGCGAATAATTGCTCCCAAGTTGTGAGGATCAGTGATTCCATCAGCCACAACAATCACAGGATCAGTTTCAGATTTTGCCTTGGCAATCAACTCATCCAAGTCAATGTAGGCATAGGGAGCAATTTGTGCCGCTACACCTTGGTGGTTAGCTTGTTCTGTAATTTGGTCTAGGCGCTTAGGCTCAACTTCGTCGATAATTGTGCCATTTTCTTTCGCTCGTAAAATCAGCGAATGAAAGCGGGGATCGTAACGGAGGCGCGAAGTGATCCAGATACGGTTAAGATCCCGCTCGCTTTCCAAAGCACTCAACACTGGATGACGACCGTAGATCAAATCTGTATCTTCTGATTGATCAGAAGATACAGATGAATCAAAGAATTTCTGATGCGGGCGTGGGCTGTCTCTCAAACCGTTAGCACCCTTACCTCTGGGATTGGGACTCAGATGAGAAATGACACGCTTGCCCTTGACTCTCAAGGGTTGCGCAGTATTGTTTTCGCCAGAAGTCTTAATTTTTCTTGGTTTATCAATCATGTGAGTTATTGGTAGAGCTTAATAGGTAAGCATTGTTGTGATCTCAATTGGTCTGAACCGACTCTGCAAGTTTTGCGATTCGTGAATTGAATTTCTTACGGCTTTTCTAAGTCAAGTTTTTGCAAAAGTTCGCTTAAGCGATCAAAATCGGTGAGATACAGGTAGCCAATTAAAGTTTCTAAACTAGTTGCTTGTTGATAGGTTGCCATATCAACCCGCCTAGGGCGTCCGGTGGCAGCGTTGCGACCCCGTCGGACAATTTCTAACTCAGTGTTATTTAGATGAGGATACAGCGACTCCAACATTTTGGCTTGCGTCTCTGCCCTGACTTGTGCCACAACTAGACGATGGTATGCTTCGGGTCGCCTTGATGGTAGTAGATAAAACATTCTAACGTAGAGCTCACAAACTGCATCTCCCAAGTAAGCTAAAGCAGTAGGAGATATTTGTTGCAGCTGGGCTTGTGAAATTTCTTGGAATAATTGCTCTTTGCTTGCCCTTAGTAGTTGACACCAAACTGAATCCTGACTAGGAATTTCATTTGAGCCATCTAGTAGGTTTTCCTCCTTTGATGTCACAAGTTTTTCTTTCCTCACAAGCTACATTAGGCAGGTTTACCTAAGCATAGTCAATGCTGAAAAATTTACTTGCTAAATTTTATCTTTTTTTCAATTTTGGTTACCATTTCATATACTAAAAGCACTGAGGTGTGAAGTGTAAAAACCAGATAGATCCATAATTATTTATCTGGAACCTAAAAGTAAAAATGCTTTAAAAGCCTTAAATTATAAGGTTATGACTTATGAAATGGAGTTTATATCTTAAGATTATAGCATACAATCACAGGTTTTTGAGCCTTATACACTATTTATTTATGTTTCTCAACCCGAGATATTTGTACTTTACGATTTCGCTCCGTACTTTATGAGTTAACATTACGCAAAATCACAAATTCTAATTTAATAATAATTAAGCTATCCAGATTAAATTATCGGATAGCTATATAAGGTTCTCGGGTCAAGGAATCAAGACGATTTGACGTTTTCTAGAGCCGTATCAACTGACTGTTGTAGGGCGAGAAACTTCTCCAAGCGAACAAGCTTGACCGTCTGAGTAACACGGGCATTAGTGACAATTTGGAAAGTGCCTTTGGAGTTTTGAGCCTGCTTGGCTAACTGTACCAAAGCACCCAAGCCAGAGCTATCAACAAAATCGATTTGCGAGAGATCCAGAATAATGTGCCCTGGTCCCTCGTCAATCTTGCTCCCAATAACCTTGCGAAATGTCGGTTCGGAAAACGCGTCTAACAAACCTGTGAGGCGGAATAGCTGGCAGTTATCCCGGACTTCACGAGTGCCTCTCAGGCTTACAGTTAGATTAAGTGGCTCAGCAATAATTCCCTCCAGATAAGTTATGGTGAACGCTCAAGTATAGATGGTTTTAGTGTAGGTTGTCTACAACCTACTGGCAGGGAAGATGGGATATAGGGGAAAAGAGGAAAGTAGAGAGCCACACAGTAAGACTGGTGATGCTTTGAGGGTAATCAGAAGGTAGGTAACTGGGGTTAGCCATAGGTATACCCTAAAGGTGAGGGAAAATGATCCCTGCCTTTTGTGCTCCCTCACTTTCTCACTTTTATTGTCTGCCTCATCTTTGTTGTCCCCTTACCCTTGCGCGACTTTCTTCATTTTTATCCTACTTTGGCAACTGTTGCTCGACGAGCAGCTCGCATTGTTTGAACAAATTGCTCAAACAGATAGTCAGCATCGTGAGGACCAGGACTTGCCTCTGGATGATATTGTACGGAAAACACAGGCAAAGACTTGTGACGTAATCCAGCAACAGTCAAGTCGTTTAAATTAAGATGGCTAATTTCTACAACGCTGTTAGGTAAAGTGTCTGGATCAATTGCAAAGCTATGGTTTTGGCTGGTAATTTCTACTTTTTGTTGTAGACCAGCTGGCTGATTTAAACCACGATGACCAAATTTTAGTTTAAAAGTTTCCGCTCCTAGTGCATGACCCAATATCTGGTGTCCCATACAAATACCAAATATCGGTTTGTTTGTCTCCAGTAACGCTTTCGTGGTTTTTATTCCTTCGGTGACAGATGCTGGATCGCCAGGACCATTAGAAAGAAAGATTCCATCGGGATTGTATTTGAGAATTTCTTCTGGTAAGGTATTTGCGGGAACAATAATAACCCGACAACCGTAACTTGCTAAACGACGCAAAATATTGCGTTTTACCCCAAAGTCAATGGCGACGACAGTAAAAGATTCCTCGGAATTTTCTTGACAAGCAGGGTTAAACTCCCATACTGGCTGGGTGGGATCAGACCATTCATATATGTCTGGGGTGGTAACCTCGTGGACAAGGTTCAATCCTTTCATGTTAGGGGCTGCCTGTACTTGCTCTAGCAATTCAGCCTCATCCAGAATTTCTGTGGAAATACCACCATTCATGGCTCCGAACTCCCGAATTTTACGAGTTAAGGCGCGGGTATCAATTCCATAGATACCAGGTATATGGTGCTGTTCTAGGTATTCTGGTAAGGATTGTGTTGAGCGCCAATTACTCGGTCGAGTACAAATATTGCGAGCAATAGCACCCCGCACCTGTGGTTTACTTGATTCTTCGTCCTCTAGATTAACGCCAGTATTCCCCAATTCAGGATAAGTAAAAACAACTATCTGACCACAGTAACTAGGGTCTGTCAGGACTTCTTGGTATCCACTCATACCAGTGTTAAAGACAACTTCCCCAATCGTGGTTCTAGTGGCACCAAAAGACCAACCACGATATGTGGTTCCATCTGCCAAAACAAAAATAGCAGGTATTGCGTCAAAAACAGACATAAGCGATAACATTCCAAGATTTGTGATTAGGCGACAGGTAAACAGTTCAAAATTTCAAAAATGCCCTATGCCTTGGGCACACACTTTACGCTCATTCCAAATTTCAAATGAAAAAAACAGTATTGGTAACCATCCTGCTCGCTTGCTGTATGGAAATTTAATGGAGGACAGGTAAAACACGAGTTACAAAATAATTAAGCTTTAATTTCATCATCACTTTACCTGTCCGTTTACAGATTATGAAATTCTTACCCCGTACTTTACAAACTAAAATTTAAGAGCATGACATATAAAATCTTCCAACAATAATAGACAGTCGCAGAAAATTTCTACGCCGAAGCGCAAGTAAAATTATAATTAATCATGCATCAGTTTATCTTATCCCGAGCAGCGCTGGTTCTTCTGTCAACCACACTAGCGGTTTTGACTGTTGCCTGTAATGGAAAGCAACAGGTTAGCGTTACAAGTCATGAGGAGCAACCTGCGTCTAAAGATCAAAGCGTTGCATCCCCTGTAGCGACAATGGCACCTCCAAGTGCTACTCCACAACCACAGCCGACGGTGCAACCCACCAGAGAGATGTCAGTTAACTATTTTGAACAGGGACTGAACAAAGCTGTTGGAGCTCTCAACATCAGCCAATCAGCTAAATCGACTGAGGATTGGAATTTTGTGGCAATTCTGCTTGCAGATGCGATCGCCTTAATGAAAAAAGTGCCAGCTGATAGTCCTGATTTCACAAACGCCCAAGCAAAAATCTTAGATTACCAGCTTGATCTCAAAAATGCAATACACAAAGCCGTCCCCCCTATCAATCCGGTACAACAAGCGCAACCAGAAAGGATAGCTGCCATTCCTCAAGTTTCTGTGACACCAACTGTGACACCAACTGTGACACCAGCTATTACCCAACCAACTATCACCAAAACACCTGCCGCAGCACCAGAAAAATTCCAACCACCATTACCACAGGTGACTCCACTAACACCGCTTAAACAACAACAGGTGTTTGTTCCACCAACAATTAAACGACAAAACGAACAACTGGTGTATATAGCCCAGATTAAACGACGAATTGGTGGTACGCCAATTATCGAAGTCACCTTTAATGGCACTCAACCGTTTGAGATGATTTTAGATACTGGAGCTAGTGGCACAGTGATCACCCAGAATATGGCAAATGCTTTGGGAGTGGTGCAAGTTGGAAAGGCTAAGGCAAACACAGCAAATTCTAAAGCAGTGGAATTTCCTATCGGTTATGTGGATTCGATGGAAATTGCAGGGGCGAAAGTGAATCATGTTTCTGTGGCGATCGCAAACGCGGATTTAGAAACTGGGCTTCTCGGACATGACTTTTTTGGTGGCTACGATATCACCATTAAACGCGACATTGTAGAATTTCGTCCCCAATCGACTTCGCCTGTTTGGGGTGGGCGATCCGCGCCAATGCCGATTGGGCGGCTAAGAGATAACCCATCGCAAACCACTCCCAGAGTAACTGAGTTTACTGCTCCAACTGTGCCCAAGCAACTCCCTTCTGTAACAGATCCTTAGTGCTTGTGACAAAACTCTCCATTCAACGCACTGTTATACTTGCTTAACTCTTGCTTGACACCTTTCAAATCTAAGAACAACTTATACCATTTTGGATTTTAGATTTTAGATTTTAGATTTTCAAACAATTACTAGTAATCGCTTAATGCGTTCCATCTGTCGCAAACATTTTTTGAATTGGTATCATTTCATTTCAAAAAACTTGACATTTGAGACTTTTTGATCGTTAAAGAAGTTTCTTCGCATGACATTTTTTTACCTTTTCTTAACCTTTTCTTAACTTAAACTTAATATTGACGTTGTTTACTTATTACTAATTCACTTTTTGCTGCAACATTTAAGCCCTCCAAAATCTGATAACTCCAGAAATTGGAGGGTTGTTTCTGCTACTAGGTAGCAAGTAAACCTTTGCAATCCTATCGAAGCAATATTAGAACAGACTTTGAAGGATAATCACTTTCTCTTAGATACAGTCAAGTCCTACTTGCTCAAAGAAATTGTACCTCAAGCGAACAAGATAGACCATGATCCAAATACTTTATTCTATGCACTCCGAGGTCTTGGGGAATTAGACCTTTTGGCACTCAAGGTTCCACGTCACTGGAGTGGAAAAGAAGTTAGTGAACAGACATATGGCACCTTCCAAGAACTATTAGCACGCTATTCTGGTGCTTTAGTCTTTTTGCAAACTCAACACCAGAGTGCGGCTGGTATGCTTGTTGCTAGTGCCAACTCGTCCCTACAGGAAAGATACCTCCCCCGTATGGGCAACGGTCAAGTTTTACTGGGTGTTGGTTTTTCCCAGTTGCGACGCGCAGGTGATCCCCTGACTGTAGCCACACCGGTTGCTAGGGGATATCAACTTAATGGGGTTGTTCCTTGGGTGACAGGATGGGAATTTTTTGGCGAATTTATCATTGCTGCCACATTACCAGATGGTGGCGCTGTTTATGGTATTGTCCCGTTAGTCGAAACACATCAACACTCAGGAGGTACGCTGACACTTTCACCTCCAGCACAATTAGCGGCGATGACATCAGCTAATACCGTAACCGCTACCCTGAAAAACTGGTTCTTACCCACAGAAAGTGTTGTTTTCATTAAACCTGCTGGTTGGATTCACGAAAACGATAAAAAGAATATTCTTGCAGCTGTTTTTATGGCGACGGGATGCGCCCTTGCTGGTTTAGATATTGTGGAGTCCGTCGCCAGGAGAAAACCTCTACCTTTTATCCAAAAAGCTTTTGATTCTCTGCAACAAGAATTGAATAACTGTCGCAACGCTGTTCGCGAAGCGCAAAATAATTCTAGTTTGGAATTTGCTGAACGCTTACAATTGCGGGCTTGGGCGATTGATCTTGCAGGACGAATAGCTCATGCAGCGGTGACTGTTTCTAGTGGTGCTGCTATATATAGTCATCATAATGCACAACGGGTGTACCGTGAGGCGCTGGTCTTTACTGTGATGGGTCAAACTCCTGCAATTATGCAAGCAACTTTGGGGAGATTGACGCGATCAGGTTTTGAGAATGAACCGCACCAGAGCAATTTGCGGTGTGGATCTTCCTCCCGCAAAGTTCGCGGTGGGCGCAGAGGAAGCAGAGAAGGAACAGAAGAGGAGAAAAAGATCGCTTATTCGCGGGTGATACATTTGAGTCATGTCATTGACTCGGATATTCCTCAATGGCAAGGTGATCCACCAGTTGAATTTGAGACTGTGGCGGAATTGCATAAGGATGGTTATTATCTGCGGCGTTTTTCTCTAGGAGAACACAGCGCGACTCATATTAATGCTTCCAACAGTTTTCACCTTGATGGTGTAGGGATTCACGAGTATTCTGCTGAGTCGTTGGTTGTCCCTGGCGTAGTTATTGATATTCGGGAACAGGCGCTGGTAAATGCGGATTACACTCTTTGTGTTGAGGATATTCTGAGTTGGGAGGAACGCTACGGTAAGATTCCGCCTGGTTGTGTGGTGTTACTGTATACAGGTTGGCAAGAGAAATGGTCGGATCAAAAAGCTTTTTTATACCAGGACGAGCAAGGAAGTATGCATTTTCCTGGGTTTGATAGCGATGCGACACGGTTCTTGCTGGAGGAACGCGAAATTGCCGGAGTCGGAATTGATACTCATGGAGTAGATTCAGGGCAAGATACTACTTTTGGGACTAATTCCTTGGTGTTGGAGAAACCGCGTATTGTATTGGAGAATTTAACGAATTTGAACCAGTTACCGCCAACAGGGGCGACTCTAGCAATTGGTGCGTTGCGGTTACGGGGTGGTTCGGGTTCTCCGGTTGGGGTGTTGGCGTTTGTGCCGTAAATTTATAATTCCTCTACAGAGGTTTAGATAACTTGACTGCATTTGCGCTTCAAAAGCAAAACTGCATATAAAGCCCCGAAAGACAGTAAACCTACTGTTGAAGCTGGTTCGGGTACGGTTATGGAGGCGTAAGTAATACCAACGGGACGCAACAACCGACTGTTAGTAGGTACGAAGACGGAACCAGACTGACTTGGGGCGGGTAAGGGGTTTCCAGTCACTTCGTCATAACGCAGGATTGCGCCAAAGTTATTGTTTGTCGTATCAAACCCAACTGTGTAGAGGATATTGTTAGGATCGATGGTTAAATTACCAATGAAATTGTTACTTGGTGTATTTGTGTAATTGGTGGATAAAACATCCAGTAACTGCCCTGTCTTGAAATCATATCTTCTGATTCCGTTAGCAAAGTCACTCACAAAAAGGTCACCTTTGGAACCAAGTGTTAACCCAAGGAGACTAACAAATTGAGGGCTGTCTGGTAGTGGTGTTGGCTGTTCAATAAAGACAGTAGATGTTTTGGTTGCTAAATCAAAACGCAGCACTTGGCTGGGTAAACCGGGAAAAGTGGGAACGCCATCAACAGCAACACTACCTTGAGTCGTGACATATAAGCTTCCATCTGGACCCAAAAGCAGATCGTTTGGTCCATTCAAACCTCCAGGTTGACCATTTCCCTGAGCAAATTTATCAACAAACACTCCTGTGGTGGCGTTGAAACGTAAAATCTCGTCACTTAAAAAACTCGCGACGTAAAGATAACCATCGGGACCGAATGCTGCACCATAGGGGCGAATCAAACCGTTACCAGAGGCAAAAACATCGATAAATTCTCCAGTCTTTCCGTTGTAGCGAAGGATTGCAGAAGTTTCAGGGGTAGTTCCGCTGCTAACGTAGAAGTTACCATCAGGACCGAAGTTCAAGTCATCTGGATCTTTTAAACCGCCACTTGTTGCTTTAACGAACTCGCCTAGAAAGTTCCCATTCTGCTCATCATACATGATTACATTGTCACCTCTAGTGTTACCAATCAAAAGAACTGCACTAGCAGGAGACAAACCAAGACCAAAGGCACTCAAGCCACTTACAACGACAGAAGCAGCAAAAGTCGCAAACTTGTTATTCATTATAATTACGCAGTTAATTATGAAAGCTGGTAATTATTTTACAGAAAATGTGTCACAAAAGATTCTTTGGATACAAATATTTGGAGCAACTTTGGCAATTGGTGTGTTGCTGTTGCGTGATGGTTTGGGTTCTCCGGCTGGGGTGTTGGCGTTGATTCCATAAAAAATCTTTGTTGGCTTTTGATTTTGTTGGGTTTTGATAAAAATAGGACTTACGCATTTGGAGGAAGGAGACAAAAAGATTATCTCCTGCTGTCTCCTCCTCGATTGCTTTTTAAGTCCATTCAACTGTGCGAAAGTTTTCTACGAATCTGCTGAAAGTTTATCCTATGTAAGCTTATCAAGCTGAGTTACGATTCCAGCAATTTTTACCAGTCCTGAAGCTGGGCTTAAAATTACGTTAACAAGGTTTGTAAGATTCGTTAAAATTTGTACCAACTTATTCACTTCTTGCAGTTCTTCGATAGCAGCGCCTAACTTATCCGTGACGTTTGTTATTTTTTTTGCTGGTTCCTGTAAATCAGTTCGTATTTCGTTAATTTGTTCAATAGCTATCTTATTTATACTACGAATAAGACGATCTGCCGAGTCTGATATTTTTAAGGAATTTGACAGATTTATCTGAAAGTTTACAACTAACTCTTCTCTTCTATCCCGGATTGAATTAACAAGTTCGATCATCCTAGTCTTCAAGTCTTCCAATTCACTCGATTTCAGAGTAAACCCTACCATATTACATCTCCTTTTATATTAAAACTGTGAGTAAGAATGAAACTTTTTCGGACACAAATTTAAGTTATAAACCTTTCTGCATTTTTTGAATTAAAGGTTCTAAGCTTCTTTCGTATTCAGATACTATTTTTCCAACATTTTTGATTTCCTCCTCATCGTATCTAATTGCTTTTTCTTTAGTCACTGATTTATCTGCCTTAGGTGTGTAAAGGTCTTGACAATAGTTTGGTAACTGGGCATCATCGAGCTGATCTTTACCTTTACCTTGAAACTCCGTTTTCAGATCGCTATGCATTTTCGCTATTTTCTGAAGTAGTTCTACATAGTTTTCTGCAGCATCTCTTCTACTTCTGATAGAATCCATAGCCTTGTTATAGTTTTCTTCTAGCGTGATGAAATCTAGAGGTCGTTCCTGGTAAACTGCTGTAACCCCACCTATGTAATTAACAACGTACTCTCGGATTTCTAGCTCTTCTGCTTTCAAAATTCCGTTAACATAAGCCTGTTGTGTAAGTCCTGTTAAGCCTCCTTTTGCAGGTTCGTTAGAGGCTAAATCTTTTACACCAGATGTTGCACCAATATAAGTCTGTATATCTTTATCGGTACACACAATTGCTTTTTTTAACTTTTCGCGGCGAAATTCCCTTGTGAATGCATTGGTAATAAATTTGGCAATATTTATGCCAGCGTCAACATCAGAGTTATTTAAACTAGAGAGTTTTCCGTTAGATTGCGGAATTTTTAAATTCTTGAGTGATTCACCAAGAGCATCAAAGTTTTTATCGAAAGATACAGTATCACCGCTAGCAATTTTACCCAAAGCTTTTAAATATTCTACAAGAACAGAGTTTGCTTGTTTAACATTATTGACAGCCGGTCTGTTGGAATTCTCACAAATTGTTTCTTCTTCTTCTCGCTTTCGTACTGGACCTGATGAGCTTCGATCTGCTCCAGAGGGTGGAGCTACCAGAAAAGACATGTATTTCGTTCTTGTTATGCAAGAGTTATAAATGTCATCAGCTATATTTGAGGATGTTTTATCCAACGTATCAGCCATTTTTCCTACATTTTTAACTGAGGGAAAATCACGACCACAACTGTTAAGTAAAAGAGCAAGCGGAACTAGAGCAAATATTGCTCTGCGAGGTTTCATATGAGGTATCATGTAATTTTTTTAGGTATGATTGAGAAAGAAAGTTAAGCTGATTTGTCTTCCTTCTACATTCTTAATAGGTGCAACGGAAAGTGACTTATGCACTTGTGAGATAAAAATAGATAAGATGTCGTTTTGCCTTTAGT
Source organism: Brasilonema octagenarum UFV-OR1 (assembly GCF_963888615.1). Lineage (NCBI taxonomy): Bacteria > Bacillati > Cyanobacteriota > Cyanophyceae > Nostocales > Scytonemataceae > Brasilonema > Brasilonema octagenarum. The sequence goes on from NZ_CAWPKW010000316.1 coordinate 11,374, forward strand.
TCACTACCCTGAGGTGTGACTTGACTACAACCGATAAATCAAGCGAAACTGGTGCAAATGTTCCAGTGCATCTCAAATCCGGAGGTGTATATCATGATCACTCCCCTGACTTGTCGCAATTACATCGCCGCTGAATGGGTGAATGCTGCTTGTGTTGACACCCTAGAAAGTCGTAACCCTGCTGATAGCCGGGAAGTTGTTGCGACTTTCCCGCGTTCTGCAGCAGTTGATGTTGACAATGCAGTCGCAGCAGCCCGCAAGGGATACCGCAGTTGGCGACTTGTCCCCGCGCCAGCAAGAGCAGAATATATCCATAAAGTGGGAGAACTTTTACAAAAATACAAAGAAGAACTCGCCCAAATCATGAGTCGGGAAATGGGTAAACCCCTGACGGAAGCACGGGGAGATGTTCAAGAAGGTATTGATTGCGCTTTTTACAATGCTGGTGAAGGACGACGATTGTTTGGGCAAACAACACCTTCAGAAATGCCCAACAAATTCGCGATGACGGTAAGAACACCCGTTGGAGTTTGCGCCCTGATCACTCCGTGGAATTTCCCAGTCGCTATTCCCTGCTGGAAAATGATGCCAGCTTTGGTATGCGGTAATACTGTTATCCTCAAACCCGCTGAGGATACCCCCGCTTGTGCAACGAAACTTATTGAGATTTTTGCAGAAGCTGGTTTTCCTGAAGGTGTTGTCAATTTGGTGCATGGGGTGGGACAAGAAGCGGGAAAAGCTTTAGTTGAACATCCTGATGTTGACTTGGTATCTTTTACGGGTTCTTCTGAGACGGGTGCTTTTGTCGCCTCGACTTGCGGACGCACTCACAAGCGAGTTTGTTTGGAGATGGGCGGTAAAAATGCTCAAATTGTAATGGAAGATGCAGATTTAGAACTTGCTCTTGAGGGTGCAGTTTGGGGGGCTTTTGGAACAACTGGGCAAAGATGTACTGCTACAAGTCGCCTGATTTTGCACCGCGACATCAAAGAGAAATTTACCGCTATGCTTAAAGAGCGCACTAGTAAGTTACGCTTGGGCGCAGGAATTGATCCCAACACTGATATAGGTCCAATTATTAACGAAACGCAACTTCAACGGGTGCGCAAGTATCTGGATATTGCTCGTGAAGAAGGTGCAAAAGTCTTGATTGGTGGAGAAATCGCAACTGAGGGAGAATTACAACACGGTTACTTTTTTCAACCGACTATTCTTGATCAAGTCACTCCCAAGATGCGAGTCGCTTGTGAAGAGATATTTGGACCTGTGGTGGCGGTGATAGAGGTGAGTTCATTTGAAGAGGCGATCGCCATCCTCAACAACACTCCCTACGGTCTTTCTTCTTCAATCTACACCCGCGATGTCAACCGCGCTTTCGCCGCTATGCGCGATATTGAAGCCGGGATCACTTATATCAATGGTCCTACGATTGGTGCAGAAGTTCATTTGCCCTTTGGTGGTGTCAAACAAACTGGAAACGGACACCGGGAAGCTGGTTCTGCTGTTTTGGATGTGTTTACAGAATGGAAGACTGTGTACGTGGACTTCTCTGGAAGTTTGCAGCGTGCTCAAATAGATAATCGTAGTTAGGTTATTGGATTTATGGATACAAGCGCCAGCACAATTAAACTCGACCAGTTTTTAAAGTTCGTGGGTATCGCACCAACTGGTGGGCAAGCTAAGCTACTCATTCAAGGAGGCGATGTCAAAGTTAATAATACAGTTGAAACCCGACGAGGACGGAAATTAGTATCAGGCGACAAGGTGACGCTGGGAGGACAAACCTTTGAGGTTGATTTGGAGAATTTATAATTTTTCTAATACCGTTTCACGAAACACTTAATACAAATAATTTGTTTCTAATTCTTTCCCCCTGCTCCCTGCCCCTGCTACCCATTTGTCTCAACCTTAAAGTAAAACAATATAATGGGTATAGGAAATAACATCAGTCATTAATCAGTCAACTTCCTGCATGAGCGCAGATTTTCAAAAATACCTGCAATCTGTGTGTAATGCTTACCATTATTGGTGGAGCTTGTACACCATCACGGATGTGGAAGGGTCTAAACCAGTACAGCCTAAAAGTGTAGCGTCGCCTTTTGATTTTGGCTTAATGGTGCAAACGGTACAGCCTCAGCAGCAGGAGAAACGCGAAACACCAGAGAAAACAGAACGCCTCCCAGTGCAGGAAGGATTACGTAAATATTCTGAAACTCATGTGCTACTTGTCGGAAGACCAGGTTCTGGGAAGTCCACAGCTTTAGCACGGCTATTGCTGGAAGAAGCGGAAAATTCTGTCATTGCGAGTGAAGCGAAGCGAAACGTTCGCCAAGCGTGTCCGAAGGACTCAGCAATCTCCCCAACAACTGCAACGCCCATACTAGTAGAACTCCGTCAATACAACACCTCTGTCCTTGAGCTTATTCAAAACTTCCTCTTGCGCCACGATCCCAACTTAACCTTTGACAGCGAAACTTTAAAAACTTGGTTGCGACAGGGGCAATTTTTGCTGCTGCTGGATGGACTCAACGAGTTACCCAATGAAGATGCACGGCGAGACTTAAAAACCTTTCGGCAGAATTATCCGAACACCCCAATGATTTTCACCACGCGAGATTTGGGCGTGGGTGGCGACTTGGGCATTGAGAAAAAGCTGGAAATGCAGCGGTTGACGAAAGGACAGATGCAGCAGTTTGTTCGCGCCTATTTACCAGAACAAGGTGAGGAAATGCTGCGCCGGTTGGGTGGAAGGTTGCGGGAGTTCGGGCAAACGCCGCTGTTGCTGTTCATGCTGTGTGAGTTATTTAGAACAACGGGCAATGTTCCACCGAATTTGGGTTTAGTGTTTCGCTGCTTTGCCCAGAGTTATGACGGCAAAATCAAAGATGATGTCCCGGTTTCTGGTGAGTCGCGCCGCTGGTGGCAGGAGTTATTGCAGCATTTGGCGTTTGCGATGATGCAGGCAGAAACGCCTACAGAGTTGCGAGTCACGATTGAGAGGCGAGAAGCGGAAGCAATTTTCACGAAGTTTCTTGAAGGTAAAGTTGATTATCCTGCGAGTCGGGCGAAAGAATGGTTAGAGGATTTGCTCAAGCATCATTTAATCCAAGTTGCCAGCAATAACCAAATAGAGTTTCGCCACCAGCTGCTTCAGGAATACTACGCCGCAGAATGTTTACTCCAGCAGCTTCCCAATATTAGTGATGAGAAGTTGAAACGAGATTATCTCAATTATTTGAAGTGGACAGAACCTCTAGCACTGATGTTGGCGTTGGTGGACAAAGAAGCGCAGGCGGTGCGGGTGGTGCAGTTAGCGTTGAATGTGGATTTGATGTTAGGTGCGCGGTTAGCGGGGGAGGTGAAGGAGGAGTTTCAGGAGAAGACAGTGGGGTTGGTTTTGGGGTTGGAGGTTAACCAAAGACTTAAGATTGAACTTTTGGGAATGACTCGTTCTGAACAAGCCAGATCGCCATTGCAGCAAGCACGGGATAATCGAGATTATGACAATGTTTATAGTTTAGCTGAAGCTTTATCATGTATCGGTGACGATCAGCTAATGTCTGAGTTGCTGGAATGGGAAGACAAACATACTGCAGAGTGGAATCAAGCTAAATTTTACGAAGATTATAATAATCATATTCTTTGTGAAAGAATAGCTTCTGAGTTAGAAAATATAGAATCATCTGATGTGGTAGTTTTGAATTTAGTGAAATTGCTCAATGATAAAAACTTAATAAACAAGAAAGGATCTGATCAATATTTAAAGCCCCGAAATTACCAAGCACAGGCAGTACTAGGAGAAGAGCTATTTAATCAAACGATTTCGTTCTTGTTAAAAGCATTAAAACATGAAGATTTTAGGATACGTTATCATGCTGCTTTGGCATTAGGAAATATAGGTTCGGATGCAGAAGCTTGTGCTTTATTCAAAATTGTAGAAGATGAAAATTACTTTGTGCGCTCTGGTGTAGTTGAAGCATTAGGAAGATTTCGCAGTTATACGGTAATTACTCCCTTAATTAAAGCACTTAATGATGAAAAAGCTTTTGTACGTTCTAGAGCGGCAGAAGCTGTAAGTAAATTCCGTGATGACAAGGTAATTAATGCGTTAATACAAGCATCAAAGGATGAAAAATTTTTTGTGCGTTCTAATGTAGTCAAAGCATTAGGAAAGATGCATTGTAAGCAGGTATTAGAGCATTTAATTAAAGCTTTGAATGATGAAAATTCAGATGTTCGTCAGAGTGCTGTAATTGCTTTAGGAGAACTTGCTGAAGTAAACCATAGCAATCAGTTAATAACAGATGCTCTGATTTCTGCTTTAAACGATGAAGAATCATCTATTTGTTCAAGTGCTATTGATGTAATGAAACAAATCAAGAAAAATCGCTTAATTGCATTGGAACAAATCAAGAAAAATCGCTTAATCAATTCTGTTTTATATGAAGAATCATTAGTCTCTAGTAACCCTGTACAAGTAGAAGAAGTTGTAGAAAGTAAATTTATACCTCAAATGCAAAATTTACTATTAGTTGCAATATATGAGATGAAAGATCTTATTTTAGAAATTCAAGAGCGTTGCAAGTTTTATAACCATAAAATTTTTCATTCTCCCCCAGTTGAGGAGGAAACTAAAACCAAATCAGAAACTTCTAAATCGTTAACTTACATCATTGAACGTGTAGGTAACCTCAACACAGGAGATGTCAATATCCAGGGCGGCAATCAAATTGGAACTCAGCACAACCAACTAAATAACAACGATTAAGACTATGTCAGAAACTTCTAAATACCAAAATAGTTTTCATTTCAATCAAGCCCCTGGCAATGTCAACACAGGAGATCTTACCATTCAGCGTGATCAAGTTGGCATTCAACACAACTACGCGCCAGAACAAAAACAAAATCTGGCGGAAGCAGCGAAAGAGATTCAGGAATTGCTAGATCAACTGTCTGTGAGTTATCCAACAAGCACTGAATCTCAAAAGCAGGCGATCGCCTATGAAGCAATAGCCCATATCAAGCGCGACAACCCAACCACTTGGCAACGGTTACGCAGTGCTACTGAGGCTGCATTAATTGAGGCGTTTAAGGAAGTGCTTGATAACCCATTTGTTAATGTTACGGTTGCTGCTGTTGAAGGTTATAGGAAGGCTGAGTAAGAAATATAAAGGGTACAAGCCCCTACGCGCATTAAAGATTTGATAATTTTCACTTTATAGTCTTAAGCTCGCCAGTCAAACTCATTACTACTAGGAGCGAGGCTAATTAACTCTTCAAGATTTCGTTGGATTGTATTGCAAATCACATCTAACGGTAGATCACTGGGATCGTGCCCGAAAGGCTCTTCGATTTCCGAGCCAATTTCTTCAATACTTAATAAAATGAACGTGATAAAAGCCGTAACGATACCAGTCCACCAACCTAAATCACCGACTATTTCAAGAGGCAATACTAGACAGAAAATTAATAATAATTGTTTTAGTACAATACTATATATCAAAGGCATTGGAGTTTTTAAAATGCGTTCACAGCCACCCAAAATATCTACTAACTCATTCACCAAGTTATGTAAGGCAGTAAACTGATAAATATCTAGAGAATTATGCTCGTGTTGATACTGCAAATAATCTCTAATCCATAAGGAAATTTGTAAAGGAGGATGATGAGTTTCTTTAAGTTTTAAATACTGCATTTCGGAAATTAAGGACGCTAACTGCTCGTCCAAAGGTTCTGCCCTAAGATGTAACTTCATCGCGACAGCGAAAGCAACTAATAGCCGAATTGTTGCCTCTTTTTTAACTTTATCTTTATGTGATTTCTCTTTAACTATTACATAAATTCCCTGAGCCAGGTTACGAGTTGCATTAACTAAAGAACCCCAAAGTTTACGACCTTCCCAAAACCGCTCATTCGCTGTATTTGTCCGGAATACCAATAACAAACTAAAACCAATATTGAAAGCAAAAATAGCATTTGTAAGAACACCATTCTTATTTGTGAAGCCATTAAAAAAATCAAAACGCTTGCATAATATTGTTACAATAAATCCATACATGCCACAAAAGATTACCCAAGGAAGAATTGTTGGAAGAACTGACGTTTCGAGTATCAAAATGACTTTTAAAAAATTAAGTTTTTTACCCCTATATAAATTATATTTTCCTGTTAATGAATTGTTGGCGTTGGTGATAAAATGTTTCAACCATTTTGGTGCCTTCCTGGAATGAAAGCTGCTCATATGTGAAACCTCAAAATAATTTAATGTAGAAAGTTAAAAGGGAACTAAAGGAAATTCATTAATGAATCTATATTTACATTTGGATGTACTATTTTTCCTCATTTTCAAGTAATGTAGCCGCTTTAAACATAATCCTAAAACAAAAAAAATTAGTCGTCACCCTTACGTTATATTTTTCTGCTGAAATTAAGAATAAACACAGATCGCAAAAACAGATCGCAAAAAAAACCGAGACTGAAAATCTAACAGTCTCCAAATCAGACTAATCGTAGCTATAATGCAAACAACCAACTATTTGCAGTATGAACCAACTTTGGAAACTCCTGAATAATTTGATAGAGACTAAATTTAGCCGCTAAAAACCCCAGTACAAGATGAGTGGTAATTTGGTATCTTTAATTTTCTACTTACCTTGTAGCAATAGATTGCACTCCTGCCATTAAACCTAACGATACCCGTATTTTGCGATTAGGAGTCGGCTGTTAGCTTGATGTTTCCAATCCAAAATCAGTCTCAAAACTTTTCGCAAAATATAAAATTGGTATAGTATTGACTCAAATAAATCCAGTGTCAAAGAACGTCCAAGAAACTCACTTAAACCGTGCGCGTGCTAGTCTAAGCCTTGCGCTGTCTTGGTATGGAAATCTTCGCAAACCGGGACAGTCGTCATCAAACTCACAATTAGCAGGTTTGGTCAAACCAGAATTGGAACTTTTGACCTCGACACTTAACAAACTAGACTATAACCTGGTTCGTATTGCTGTTTTTGGTTTGGTGAGTCGTGGTAAGTCAGCGGTGTTGAATGCTTTACTGGGACAAAAGATTTTACAAACTGGTCCTCTTAACGGTGTGACTCAGTACCCCCGTTCTGTACGCTGGAATCCTGGTGGTAAGGTGCAGGTGGAGTTAATTGATACACCAGGATTAGATGAAATTGAGGGTGCATCTCGGGCACAAATGGCGCGAGAAGTCGTGCGTCAGGCAGATTTGATTCTCTTTGTCGTATCTGGTGATATCACTCGCACTGAGTACGAGATGCTGTGTGAATTGCGTCAAGCACAAAAACCTTTAATTTTGGTGTTCAACAAAATAGACCTTTACCCAGATACAGACAAAACAACAATTTACAATAATTTACAACAGTTGGGTGCAGGAAATCCCCAGGGAAAACCCTTAAAACCTGATGAAATTGTGATGGTGGCGGCGGAACCTGCACCGATGGAAGTACGGGTTGAATGGTCTGATGGTAGTGTCGCACATGAATGGGAGACTCCACCACCACAAATAGACGAATTAAAAGAAACAATTCTTAAAATTCTCAATCGTGAGGGGCGATCGCTTCTTGCTTTAAACGCACTCATCCAAGCACGAGATGCACAAGAGGCGATCGCCCAAAAAACCATCGACTTTCGCCAACAACAAGCAGAAGACCTGATTTGGCGATTTACCAAATACAAAGCTTTAGCAGTAGGACTAAATCCCATCCCCTTGTTAGATGTTCTAGGCGGAACAGTTGCCGATTTAGCTTTGATTCGCTCACTTGCACGCCTGTACGGCTTACCAATGACTGGGTACGAAGCAGGAAATTTTTTAAAAACGATTTTATTAAGCTCTGGTGGCTTACTGCTGGGAGAACTAGGTAGCAGTTTCCTGTTAGGTTTGGGTAAGAGTACAGCTGCAATTGCTTCTGGAGAAAACCCAATAAATATCACTGCTTATGCGGGAACTGCAATGACGCAAGCTGGTATCGCAGGCTACGGAGCATATACTGTGGGAAAAGCGGCACAAGTCTATTTAGAAAAAGGCTGTTCTTGGGGACAATTGGGAGCGAGTACAGTTATTAAAGAAATCTTAGCTGAAGTGGAACCAAATACGATTTTGTATCGTTTGCGGCAAGAGTTAGGGGGATATTTGGGGTAGCAACTGGCGTGCCAAGGACGCCAAGAGGTTATTTGTCTCGAAGTTCAGATGCTGCAGATTGAGTCATTTGTTGTAGGACTTCTAAATCAGGGGGTGGAGTTTCACTTTCCATACCCAGCCACAATAAATACTCGATATTCCCAGCAGGACCAGTAAGAGGTGACCAAGTCAAACCTTTGTACTTCCATCCTAATTCACCAGCCGCTTGCAACACCTGAAAAATTGCCTCGGCTTGGTCTTTAGAGTCACGCACAACGCCTTTTTTACCAACGCGGTTTTTTCCCACTTCAAATTGGGGTTTCACTAACAATACAGCCTCCCGAGGAGATTGCAGCAGCTGCCACAAAGCAGGCAAAATCTTGGTTAAGGAAATAAACGACACATCAACCACCGCCAAATCAGCATATTCCCCCCCTTTAGAAGTTCGGGAGAGTATAACATATAACTGTTCTGGTGTCAAATACCGTAAATTGGTGCGTTCCTTCAAAACCACGCGAGAATCATTTCGCAGACGCCAGTCAACTTGTCCATAACCAACGTCAACCCCATAAACCAGCTTTGCCCCAGCTTGCAGCAAGCAATCAGTGAAGCCACCTGTGGAGATACCACCATCAAAACAAATTCGTCCTTCTACAGGAATAGCAAAGACTTCCAATGCTTTTGCTAACTTTTCGCCGCCTCGGGAAACAAAGCGCGATCGCTCCTTAATTTGAATTTGAGCCGCAATATCAACTTCCGTACCTGGCTTGTCAATTATCTGACCATTAACCGTGACTTCTCCCGCTTGGATAAAGCGCTGTGCTAAGGCGCGAGACGAACTTAAATTGAGTTCTACTAATAGAGTGTCGAGTCGTTTTTTAACCAATTATCTTTATCTATTGTGGTTTTATTAAATTTAATGCACTATTTATAATTTTTTCTCGATCAACCAGTTGTTCTAATTCTTCTGGTTGATAACGTCCCTCTTCTACTTCGAGGGTTGCCTCATCGATAGCATTTAAGTACGCTTCTTGCAGGGTTTCCACCAATTCTTCAGGAGTTAAATAAAAACCTCCTGCTTTACGACGCTTATTCTCTCTTTGAATTTCCCGAACTGAATTACGAATAGAGACATCCCAAGAGCGAGTTGTACGATTTTCGGCTTGCTGTTTAATCAGATGCAACAGCAGAATTATCGCGTAGCTACGAATTGTCTTGATTATATCGTTACGGCTCATCTCTTCTAATTCTTCGACGATGACCAACGCTCCTGGTACATCACCTTTGAGCAACAAATCTTTTAACTCTAGTAATTCTTCCATAACCAGCGCCTCAATCGTTGGCACTTTCTATTGTGGCGAATTTTCAGCTTTAGTGCGGTATGCATCGCGAAGGTGGAAAAAAGCAAGTTACCTCAGGGAAACTCGCCTGATTTAAAAACTGACAGAGCAATTTCAATCAGTGAACAGTTAACAGTGAACAGTTATCAAGCAACTGATAACCCTTCGGGGAGAACCTCCGGTTCCGCTGCGCTAACGCAGTCGCCTACGGAGGAGCCAGTACTGATAGCGTAGCGTGGCACTTTGTGCCATAGGAGGGTTTCCCGACAGAGGTATCTGGCGTTGGAGACCCTCCTGCTGCGCTGGCTCACTGATAACTGATAACTGTTAAACATCTGTTTCGCTAAACTCTTCAGTCATGTAGTCAAATGGCTCATCGACAAAGGAAGTATCTGTCACACCTGCTGCAGCCGCTTGCTCTTTCGCAATTTCCTTCATAATCTGGATACCACGAACTGTTGGACCAATAGGCACTCCCAAAGAATTGTAAGTTTCCCGTAGTCCTTGCAGCACCCGTTCATCTAAGACATCCATACTACCAGCAACAAGAGCATAGCTAGCATAGCGTAGGTAGTAGTCCATATCGCGCAAACAAGCCGCATAACGACGAGTGGTGTAGGCATTTCCACCTGGGCGAATCAACTCTGGCAGTTCATCAAATAATTGAGAACCAGCCTGCTTGACAATTATCGCCGCATTTGAATTGATAGCCGCTGCTGCTTGCACACGTGCGGTACCGCTTAGAAAGTAAGACTTAAGGCTGTCAATGGCATTCCGGTCGAAATACCGACCTGCAACGTCATAATTCTTAATTAAACCGGTTACTGCATCCCGCATTTCTTTTTCTCCTAATTAATCCTTTCTATGGTTTGATATTAATCTGACTGCTTTTAGCATTTATGCCTCTTGTAAAAAAAGCCCCAGCACAAAAACAATCTATAGCGCTAATTATGGATTCTATGCCAAAGTTGACCCCTGCGAGATCAACTGTCTACTTTTGTGAAACTAGTTAAGGAAAGGTTAAAGATAATCTTTTAACTTGACATTTTGTAACAAAAAATACAAAATCATCCAAATTCAAATCTTTACGATATTGCAGGTGGCTCATGGATGTGGATTTACAAGCGGGGTCAACATGCTTTGAACACTCTGGTCTTACTATTAAAAAATCGGCAGATTAAGGAGTAACCATGACAACCCCACAAGAAGTTCTGAAGCAGATTCAGGACAATAACATTCAGATGATTGATCTGAAATTCATCGATACCCCAGGAATTTGGCAGCACCTGACGCTTTTCCATAACCAAATCGATGAAAGTTCCTTTACAGACGGCGTACCTTTCGACGGTTCTAGTATCCGGGGTTGGAAAACCATCAATGAATCAGACATGTCGATGGTACTCGATCCAAACACTGCCTGGATCGACCCTTTCATGCAAGAACCAACTCTGAGTATCATTTGTAGCATTAAGGAACCACGGACAGGTGAGTGGTACAGCCGTTGTCCTCGTGTTATTGCCCAGAAAGCAATAGATTATTTAGTTTCCACTGGTCTTGGTGAAACAGCTTTCTTTGGTCCAGAAGCTGAATTTTTCATTTTTGATGATGTCCGCTTTGACCAAACGGCGCACCAAGGCTACTACTACGTAGACTCAGTTGAAGGTCGTTGGAATTCTGGCAAAGAAGAAGGTCCTAACCTGGGTTACAAACCTCCCTTCAAACAGGGTTACTTCCCAGTTCCCCCTACGGATACTTTCCAGGATATTCGCACAGAAATGCTGCTGACAATGGCAAAGTGCGGAGTACCAATTGAAAAGCAACACCACGAAGTAGCCACTGGTGGACAGTGCGAATTGGGCTTCAAGTTTGGTAAGTTGATTGAAGCAGCTGACTGGCTGATGACTTATAAATATGTCATCAAGAACGTAGCCAAGAAGTATGGCAAGACCGTCACCTTCATGCCTAAGCCAATTTTTGGCGATAACGGTTCTGGAATGCACACCCACCAGTCCATTTGGAAAGATGGTCAACCGCTGTTTGCTGGAGATAAATACGCTGGCTTGAGTGAAATGGCGTTGCACTACATTGGCGGTATCCTCAAGCATGCACCAGCACTGCTAGCAATTACTAACCCCACCACCAACTCTTACAAGCGCTTGGTACCCGGTTATGAAGCACCTGTAAACTTGGCTTATTCCCAAGGTAACCGTTCTGCTTCTATCCGTATTCCTTTGTCTGGTACTAACCCCAAAGCCAAGCGGTTGGAGTTCCGTTGTCCTGATGCGACTTCTAACCCCTACCTCGCATTTGCTGCGATGCTGTGTGCCGGAATAGATGGAATTAAGAACAAAATCGACCCAGGTGAACCTCTGGATAAGAATATTTATGAACTTTCTCCTGAAGAACTGGCGAAAGTTCCTTCAACTCCGGGTTCTTTGGAACTAGCATTGGAAGCACTGGAGAAAGACCACGCTTTCTTAACAGAATCAGGCGTGTTCACCGAAGACTTCCTTGAAACTTGGATTTCTTACAAGTTAGATAATGAAGTTAACCCCATGCGGTTACGTCCTCATCCCTACGAATTTGCCCTCTATTACGATGTTTAATTCCTGAGTCGTAAACGCACTCTTCGGCTTACCGCAAGGGTGCGAACGGTCTATTAGCGCTATCTGAGCGCATAAATCGCATAAGCTGAGCCACTCATCCTTTCTGGGTGGCTTTTTTACTTCACATACTCCTGACAGCGGTTTTCAGATCTGGTGGGCATTGCTCATTATAGCTATAGCCAACTCTATTAGGACGTAGGGAACAGGGAACAGGGAACAGGGAACAGGGAACAGGAAATGCTTAACTCGTCAAGAAGTTTGAAAGTCTCGTAATGTCCATATTTTTTCATGAGTTCATGTCCTAATCTACCTGGCAACGGCTATAATATCTCATCGGCTTTTCTGAGCAATGCCCACCCTACGATTTGTGGTCTATTCATATGAAAACCGCTGTCAGCAACCTTAATGCTATGGGACAAGTAACTCGTGATGCCAAGAATTCTCGGTGTACGAATAGCAATGTCTTTCGTGAATACGAAAATTATCAATGTAGAGAGCTTCGATCCAGCCAGCTTTGCAGTAAAAGCCTCTCAAATGCTGTGAAGGTGGAACTTCTTGCTCGCTTGGATATTTCGTCTTCAGATTGTCTATAGATGAGAGTAGCATCTGCTGGTTTTGGAGCTTTGAACCAAGTGGCTGATACTCTGACGTGATGTTCGTCGGCAACGCCGGTGACGTTTACTCGTTGCTTGAGTGCAGCGGGACAGCCGCTTGCGGAAGATGTTTGAGGATATGATCAGCCGTCTGTGCAACGGTGAGATCGGACGTATCCAACCAGTAGCCGAGTCGTGGTGTCTCGGTGCGTAAAACGTGGTCGAACGCATGCACCATTTCTTCGTTGGCGTAGCCCGTCTTCTCACGTGCAGTATCCCGCGCCGCCACGACATCCGGTCTCGGACATAAGACGATAACTGACACAGGGGTATCGTGATAATAGGTGATGACCTCGCTAAGCTCTGAACCAATAATGATGTCTTGATAGACTACCGTAAAGCCAGCCTGCAGGTAAAGTTCTGCCGCCATCGCCGCGAGGCGGTATCGCAGACGGAGTTGCTGATACCCCTGTGCTGACAGTTCAAGCGTCATCTCCGCTTGCCCATTCACGATCATGCGACGGAAGATATCACCACGAAGATGCACGCTTTTCGGCAACTGCTCGGCAACTGCCTGGGCAACGCTAGATTTTCCGGCAGCCATATTCCCAGTAATAAGGATAACCTGTGGCTGATTGTTCGCTGGTGGTTGATTGCTGCCCATGACCTGTTTCGTCTTTCTAGTAATTGTAAATTGAAAACATACATTCAAATTTAGAAATAAAGCATTGTTATCTGAGTTATCTGAAAAAATAACAATGCCCTCACATTACATTTCTACCAAGACGAGTACATCCCATTCGTGACAAGTTTAAGTTGCATCTGACTTTTCAATAACAAATCCCTACAACTTTTTACAATTGTAGGGATTTGCTTTATCTTTTATTTGGTGGCGGGAAGTGGATTTGAACCACTGACCTTCGGGTTATGAGCCCGACGAGCTACCAGGCTGCTCTATCCCGCGTCGTCTCTTCGTCTTCCTAACTATAACACTATAGTCAGAAATTTGGCAACTATAAAATCGATAATTCTCCAATAACTTCTAAACGCTTGTATTTACCGAGGTTCATGAATTTTTCTGACAGGGCTTCGGCAACGCTGGGAGTAATCCAGCCCAACTGCTTGAGTAGGTGAATGGCAACGGCATACTTTGCTCGCTTTGCTCCGTCCATCACTTTAATTGCCAATCCCATGCCCTCACCCAATCTGGCAATGCACTGTACTCCTTCAGCACCAGCTTTACTGACGACATCTCCAAGGGCTAAACGCATCAGTTCTGTATCTAATTCTCCCTCTCCTGCCACCATCACGGAGTGATGGGTCATGGCACGGACAATACGCTCTATGTCCAAACTGCTACGAGAAGCAAGCTGAGCATACAATGACGCCATTTGACCGAGTTGCATCAAATATGTAGGCGCGCCACAGTCATCATGAGCATTGATGAATTCCTCTGCTGGCATTCGCAGCAATTCTGATACTTTGGTGAGAATTAACTGCTGCACTGGGTGTTTTCGCTGCAAGTAGTTATTTAAGGACCAATTGCATTGTTGACAAACGGCGAGCATGCCTGCGTGTTTGCCAGAACAATTGTATTCCAAACGACTGTACTTACCTTCTGGGATTGGACATTGGAGTGCTGAAGGATCGACATCAGCTCGCCAAAGTATATTAAATGCCTGTCTGACTTGCTCTATTGTTCCTCTATGGGAACTTGTCATAATCGCTAGGTCTTTATCGCTTAGGTTATAGCGTTCTAAAGTGCCTGTGCTGGTTACTGCGATCGCCTGAAATGGTTTGAGCGCCGAACGAACAAATGTTGCAGTTTCAGCGTTTCCAGCAACCGATAGCACTCGTCCTCGATCATCACAGACGACGGCTTGGACGATATGCTTTGATTCTATAATGCCTTCACGCAATAACCTGACTTCTAATGCGGCGGCTTGTGTTCGTTTTCCCATTGTCATGGGTAGAAATTTACCATAATTTTGTCCTTTGTCTTTAGTCTTTTGTCTTTAGTCTTTTGTAAATAACAAATGACTGATGACTGATGACTGATGACGATTACACTAGGTGCCAAACTATCGTACCAGCAACGAACAATACAGCCAAGCCAGCAAAGGTCATTTTTAACCGAGTTATAATTGGTTTTATAGAGTATGAAACAATCAGGCGATCGCGTGTCAGCACTTCCTGTGGTTTCATCCAATTTTGACCGTCATACCATCCCGACTCTTCGTAAAAGATGATTGGACTCATCAGGCGATCGCGGATATAAGACCAGCCCAAATATAGCCGTGCTACCACTAGCACGACTCCCACACTTGATCCTGCTATACTACTGATAATAAACTGTGCACTCTGCTTATGTGGGGCAAAGCTTGCTGCTGCGACTGGGAATGCCACCAACCACGATATTCCCCAAATCCACGCTATTTTTGTGATATACTCGCGCAAATTTAAGGTACAGTCGCGAAACAGCCAGGAGGATTTTAACTCTTCGTACTCATTAAGTGGTTGCTGTTCAGAGGGAACTGGGCAATTTGAGACCGAAGATTTCATCATGTTGGTTTACCCTCACCATCTACGGAAGTTGAAAACTCGATACGTTCTGCATGTCCCCAAAACGCTTCTAGATTATAAAACTCCCGTTCTTTTGGCAACATGATATGAACAATGACTTCCCCATAGTCTTGCGCCACCCAGGAAGCCTCAGATTTTCCTTCTACTCGTAAGGGACGCCTTTGCAATTCTTGTTTGACTTTTTCTTCAATTGCCTCGGCGATCGCTCTCACCTGTACTCTCGAATAGCCCGTCACCAGCACAAAGTAATCTGCCAGGTAACAGACATCTGCTACCTTTAGCAGTAATATATCACCTGCTTTGCGGTCTGATGCCGCTTCGGCGACCTTCAATGCGATCTTTCCACTCACATCGTTGGTGTCAACCTGTGGGCTTCCTACTAGATTGTTTGTCACTGCGATCGATTGTCTTGGGAAATTGCTTGGGAAATAATCAGACATTAAACCTCAGCTGCTCTCTTTTTTTTTAACAATTTTTTACAATGACTCGTGAACTACAATTAAATTGCAACTGTGAGAATTGGTTTTTTTGAATACTAACAAAAAAAACAGGCATCTATACGGTTTTTTGTACAATCGGCTGTTTGGCTTTCCATTTTTGTAGGAACCAGTTACGTGTGAGGATGACTCGCGGATGAATCAAACAAGAACTCTCAAGCAATAATTTGAGAGTAAAGTCACAGGTCAAAGCCACAGCCTGATAAATATTTTGACGGCTAAGTTGCCTTAATGATTGCAATTGTGGGGTATCGCCTCGTCCTGGCTCTATGCTATCAGCTAAAAACACGATAGAGCACAGCTGACTCATGCCTGGTCTACCTAAAGTGTGATTGGCAATAGCTTGTAACACCTCTTCATCGTCTACGCCGAATGTCTCTCTTGCGACGATCGCGCTTACGTCTGCATGCAACAAATGGGGATTTGCTGCCATCACTTCGTCTACTTCCAATCCCTCTTCGTGTGCCATTTGCAAAAGTTTTTGTGGTTTAAAACATTTTGCTAAATCGTGCATTAACCCGGCGTGTGCAGCTTTTTCTCGATCCACTTTGTAATGAACTGCGAGATCCATTGCCATTTGCTCAACTCTGAGAATGTGGTTCACTCTGGGAGTTGGAACATTCTGTGTTAACCAGGTTAAGACTTTTTCGCGCATAAAGGCAATCCTGTTGACAATGGAGGCTTGTTGCAGTCATCGACTTGAGTGATGAATAGATAACTTTATTCTAACGAAGTTTTACTATCTAGATTCCTTTGGTCTGAGGAGGAGACGTTTTTGGGCAAAGGAATTGACAAGTGGCTCAATTGTTGAATCTTCAGCTAGCACTGAGTAGAACAAAGACTCGTAGCGAGTTAATGCTTGTTCAAAAGCATACTGCTCAACTGCAAACTTGCGACTATTACACCCTAAGGTTTTTACTTTTTCTGGGTTGTTGTACAAATCTAAAATCGCCTTTGCTAAAGCTTCAGGTTTTTCTGGAGGAACAACCACTCCACCAGCACTTTGTTTAATAGCTCTAGCTGCTGTGCCATTACTGGGCACTGATCCTACCACTGCCCGACCACTGCCGAGCAATATTTGGATTTTCGATGGCATGTTAAAAGATATAACATTTTTCTTTTGCACCACTAAACCCACATCAGCCGCTGCCAACAATTCTGGTAAACTTTCGCGAGGTTGAAAAGGTAGTAGCAAAACATTATCAGCACCGGATTCGGTGCAAGCCATTTGTAACCGCTGCAAACCTTTTGCTTCCCCTACAATCACAAAGGTTATTTCTGGAATATGGCGTAACAAAGAAGCGGCTGTTACAACAGTTTCTAAACCTTGAGTGAGGGCAATGTTGCCAGAGTATAGCACCACAAATTTACCATCTAGGTTATGAGCTACTCTAAAAGCGTTATTTTCTTTTGGCAGAGGTCGGACAAAATTGATATCGACCCAGTTGGGAATTTGTGCAATTTTGCCAAGTGCTACACCCTTTTTTTGTAAATTTTCTACAAAACCGTCAGCAATCACACTAATTTTAGTAGCACTGTGGTAAGCGAATTTTTCTAGTGCTGTTAACACCTTAATAAGCAATTTGTTCTTCAACAATCCAACGTGTAATGCAGCGTCTGGCAATATATCTTGAAGATTTAAGACTACAGGGCATCTGTATAGCCATCCTAAAAAGGCAGTTGGTAAGCAAACAGGTAAGGATGGTGAGGTTGAGAGAATGACATCTGGACGCCAACCTGCGATCGCTGGGAAAAAACTTGTAAGCACGAAGCTTGCATCTAGCAATAATCGGTCTATTAAGTTAGGCTGCGGACGAATCCAAACATAACTCCGTTGGATTTGAACCCCATTCTTGTACTCGCTCACAAACCACTTGCCCCGATAATTCTCGTATATCCGACGCTCAGGGTAATTCGGCATAGCAGTCACTACGCGTACTTGATGTCCGCGCTTAACCAATCCCTCTGCTAATTCAGTCATCAGGGGAGCAATACCAATTGGTTCTGGAGAATAATTGTAAGAGTAAATCAAAATACGCATAGCAAATTAGTTTGAGTCTGAATAACCCTGGTGTCTTTCTATGACAACATTTGTTGTTAACCTTATTCCGCACTTGTGTGAGTTGATATATGCATTTTCCCTTCAGACGCTACCAATGTTAGCCTTTCTTTGTTGAAGATTGAGTAAAATTCGATGCTGGTTTGTAAGAGTTGCGTTAGTATTTTTTTGCCTGAAGGATTGCTATATAAATTATCTATATCATTAAATTCACTTAAGTAAATACGTAATTGTTTTTACTTATGCTCTTTCAAATATAAATATGATTTACGTATAGCTTCAAGAGATTGATGACAAAAAAATCTGACATAAGTGCCAGGAGATCAAAAATTGAGTGTTTAGATTTTGTGGGAGGGGTTTCACCCAACCCCCTTATAAATCTGGCAGGCTTGTTTCGGACACTGCTACATTTTTCCCTTGACTGAACAGGACAACCGGGCGCGCAAAGTCGAGTCAGCGCCGTGCGGTAAGACCGTTTCACTTTAAAGTTAGAACATGGTGGGCAAGTGGGGGAGTCAAATGTATCAGGATTTTTGTGAAAGGGTATAAGACCAGAACAAGCATGTGGCGTGCGTCTGGCGTTGCCGGGTGGAAGATTTCATCGGGCGGAGCGCTAACCGAAGGTTGCTTTGCGTGCATAGACGGCGAAGGGTGTCAACAAGTACGATAACTCTCTGTTGACACCCTTGTGCATGCCTCCACCACTAGTACCGCGCTCGTCCCAAGGGGAGCCACTGCTCTACTTGGGGAAACCCCAAGTGGAGCAGTGGCGTGACACGCGCTGCGGGACAAGGGAGGCAACTCACTGTTTTTAGTAGCGCGTACGTAAGTCCTATTTTTGTTAAAAATTCATCCAGCAAAATTTAGATGCATTTGCCCTGCGCTTGTTTGTTTATAGAAGCGCTTTTAACACTCTTAGCTCGACAAAATCCATTTTGTCGAGCTAATCGTTGCTTTACACCTGTAAAAATAGATTTAAACAGCGCCACTGTTTTTCTTAAATAAGATGGCTACTGTTTTAAAAATTAACATCAAATCGTAGATTAAATTCCAGTTTTTTTTATACTGTAAATCTAAACGAATGACGTCTTCAAATTTACGGATACTAGACCGTCCATTTACCTGCCATTCTCCGGTCATTCCTGGTTTAACATCCAAACGTTGCCACTCTGGAACTTCATAGCGCTCTACTTCATCTGGTGTAGGTGGTCTGGTACCGACTAAACTCATCTCTCCTTTGAAAACATTCCAAAATTGGGGTAGTTCATCTAGGCTGGTTCGACGCAAAAAGCGTCCGACCTTGGTTATTCGTGGACCGTTGTCTATTTTGAAAAATGCTCCTTGAACCTGGTTCTGTTTTTCTAGTTCGGCTTTTTTCGCTTCTGCGTCAATATACATTGAGCGGAATTTCCAAATCAGAAAGCGTTTGCCCATCCAACCACAACGAATTTGACTAAAGAAAATTGGACCGGGACTATCGAGTCGAATAGCCACAGCAATAGGGATAAACAAAACTCCTACAATCAGCAAACCAACTAGTGATCCAACTATGTCTATAAACCGTTTCATCCAAGAACGAACAGAAGGATGTGTCGTTGGTAGTCCTTCTAATTGGCTTTTTGATGATGTTTGCCCTTGAGACTCAATAGAAAAGACTTTGTCCAGTCCTGTCAGGTTAAGTACTGACATAACCTGAGGGGTCACATTCCGTAGTATAAATTCGATATTTTTTTCATGAGCAATTTTCAAATTACTGACCAAGGCACCTAAACCACTACTATCCATAAAAGTAGTTTGGTGAAAGTCAATGATAATTTGTCTAGTATCGGGATTTGCTAGAGTAATCTCTTGGCAGGTTTGCTTAAAGGCTACAGCCTCAAGCACGCTCAACCGCACTGGTACCTGCACAATTGCCGTGTCATTTGAGAACGTCACCGGAAAATTTACCTCTTTGGGTTGGCTAGTCGTCATGAAACCCTGCACTTTCGTTGCCATGTCAATATAATCTGCCAAACACTATTTAGTCCAAGCGAATTGATAGTTACTTCAGTTGAGATTGGATATCATCAGGGACGATTCACAATAGAACAAGAAGCTAACTTAAAGTTTTAAGTGTAAAAGATGAAGTATGCCAAGAAAGAATAAAGGGTAAGAAATAAAGTATTTCATATTTTATTCTTCATTTCCTACTTTCTGTTTCTCACTTTTGCCGTATCTTCATACTTTTTACTTAATGCTTCATACTTCTTTCGTGAAGAACATTCTTGCTTTTGTGCCAACCTAGCACATACCTATTGCTATCATCACATGACCCTTAAGACTACTGTTACACCTACCGCACGCCTGATAGAGGTCTTTTCCGCCATACAAGGGGAAGGACTGAATGTGGGAACACGTCAAATTTTCATTCGTTTTGCTCTTTGTGACTTGCGTTGTCACTTTTGCGATAGCGCACATACTTGGAATGCACCTGCTACTTGTAGGATAGAGCAAACCCCTGGATTACGTGACTTTAAAATTTACTCGAATCCTGTTTCACTACCCATGTTACTAGAATGGGTTGAGCGACAAAACTTGCCTTGTCTACACGATACCATTACCTTAACGGGTGGCGAACCACTTTTACACACCCCATTTTTGGTAGAATTTTTACCCCAAGTACGCTCAGTGACAAATTTACCTGTATACTTGGAAACAGGTGGACATCGTCCAGATCTACTGAATAGTATACTACCACTAATAGACTCTGTGGGAATGGATTTCAAAATGCCTAGTACAAGTGGCGAAAATCGTTGGCGAGAACATGCAGAATTTCTTCAGCTGTGTTGGACATCACAAGTAGAAGTTTTTGTGAAAATCATTGTTTCTCAAACAACAAATCCCACTGAGTTAGAACGCTCTGCCCAATTGGTAGCATCTGTCAATCCATCTATTCCTGTATTTTTACAATCTGTCACGCCATTAGATGATCCTAGTGCGTTCAAACAACTACCAGTGGTAGCTCCCTCTCCCAGTCAAGTCTTAAATTGGCAAGCTTTAATGAAGCGTTTTCTCAAGTGTGTACGTGTCGTTCCTCAAACCCATAAAATGCTGAATCAACTTTAACTTTTGAGAGTAAAAATCTAAACGCGTTAGTAGTTAGTTATTAATTGTCCAACTTAACTACTAACCTTTGTAAAGATATGATCAAGCAAAAACCCAATCCTATAAAGTTTGGATGTAAAAAAATGACATTTATACAGAGTTAATCTGTTCTTAATACGGGAGTCAGATGCTGAAAAAGTCATAAGTAATTCTTTTTTTCTTACAGATGATTCAAGCAAAGCATTTGTTTTCCCTGTTAAGCTGCTCGTTAATTGTGTCCGCTGTAAGTTTTACAGGATACATAAAATCGGCATATGGTATTTCCTTGAACAATACCCTCTCTATCCCTGGTGAAAGTACAGATTTATACCCATCTAGTGGCAACAGCGCCAATGTGAATCGTTTGGGATATTTTTCGGATCTCTACTACGATCGCTTGAACAATGTATATTATGGGTTGGGCGATCGCGGTCCCGGTGGTGGCAGAATTTCGTATAACACACGAGTACAAAAGTTTTCTTTAGATATTGATCGCAACACAGGGGCAATTGCAAATTTTCAAGTACTAGAAACAATTTTGTTCACAAAAGATGGTCAAAATTTTAACGGCTTGAACCCCACATTGCTAAACGGCAATGCAGGAACCCTTGGTTTGAGTTTTGACCCAGAAGGATTTAGTGTTGCTCCTAATGGTCATTTCTATGTGTCTGATGAGTATGGCCCATCTGTGTATGAATTCAAACCTGATGGTTCATTCTTACGAGCATTTACCATCCCAGAAAATTTAATTCCTAAAGAAGCGAATGGCAAGCTCAACTTTGTCGATGGTCGTCCAACTATTACCAATGGACGCCAAGATAATCGAGGATTTGAAGGCTTAACTATCAGTCCTGATGGTAGCAAACTCTATGCTGTGCTACAAGCTCCCTTGGTAAACGAAGGTTCTAACGGTGGTTCACCAGACGGACGACTCAGTGGCAATTTACGATTAGTAGAATTTGACACAGCAACTGGAAAAAGTACGGATCAGTACATCTATCAGCTAGAGAGTTTAGCAGACATTAACTCCCGCATTCCTGGGACAAAAGATGATTTTGCGGCAACTTCCCAAGGGCGTAATATTGGTCTGAGTTCTATTACTGCGCTTAATGAAAAGGAATTCCTAGTCATAGAAAGAGATAATCGCGGGTTTGGGGTGGACGCACTGAATAATTTGGTACAAGATCCAACCCAGACACCACTACCTGTTGGTAGCAAGCGAGTGTACAAAATTGATTTAACGGGTGCAACTGATGTCAGCACAATCAGTTTGGCAAACACCAATACATTACCCACAGGTGTTAACCCAGTAAGTAAATCTTTATTTTTGGATATTGCTGCAACTTTGAGTCCTGACAATCCAGGTGATTGGACAAAGATAGCAGAAAAGATGGAAGGTCTGGCAATTGGTCCGCGACTCAATGATGGTTCTTATGCCCTGCTGATTGGGACGGACAATGATTTTAGTGTCACCCAAGACGACAATTCTACTCAGTTTGACATTTGTACCAATGCCAATGGTACCAGCTATAGCAAGAGACCGATTGACAGTGGCTGCCCAAATGGTCAAAAGTTAATTCCTGGGTTCCTTTACTCGTTTAAAGTGAGTTCTGCTGAACTTGGCAGATTTATCCCAGCACAAAAAGTGCCAGAAGCGACAACAACTACTGGGCTTATGTTACTGGGTTTAAGCGGTTTATGGCTCAGACGGCGGAGTCATACTTAAATCAGTGAACAGTTAACAGTGAACAGTGAGTCCAGTGCTGCCAAGAGTTGTGCCTTGCGGAGCCAGTACTTGATGAG
>NZ_CAWPKW010000317.1:0-1830 GCF_963888615.1 Brasilonema octagenarum UFV-OR1
GGCAGTGCTTACCGTATTTTGCTGACTACATCCGGGTTTTGCTAAGCACTGCCCACCTTACGTGTCGTTCAAAAATCTGCGGAGGAGTCTTATAGATAAAAAATAGGGATGAGCAAGATGCTCATCCCGTACATAAGTTATTTGAAAGCAAAAGGCTTATTGCGCTTGAATTGGAAAAGCACCGGGACGCACAGCCAAATTGAGATTTTGCCCATTGCGATGCAATTCCATGCTTACATTTCCTCCAACTTGGCTATTTTCGACTGCATTTTGAACAGAGGTTGCGTCTGTCACTGCTTTACCGTCAAGTTTTTGGATAACATCACCAGCACGTATCCCTGCTCTGGCTGCTGGTGAGTTGGGCATAACTTTGACAACTAATACGCCATGATCTTGATCAACACTCAAACCGCTGTTGGGGTCAGAGTTGATGTTTTGTTTCAACTCGGGCGTTAATCCTACCATCTGAATTCCTAAATAAGGATGTTGTACTTTGCCCGTCGCTATCAGTTGATTAGAAATTCGTTGCGCTGTATTGATAGGAATCGCAAAGCCCAGTCCTTGTGCTCCTTGGATGATGGCTGTGTTCATCCCTATAACTTGCCCTTGGGCATTAATTAGAGGCCCGCCAGAGTTACCAGGGTTAATTGCTGCGTCTGTTTGAAGATATTCTACTCTTCTGTCGGGAGAACCAATCTGATTGCTAGTGCGACCTGTTGCACTAATGATTCCAGTAGTGACGGTGTTACCCAAACCAAGGGGGTTACCAATAGCGATCGCCCAGTCTCCGGGTTGTAGCTGGTTTGAGTTACCCAATGCCACCGTTGGCAGTTTATCTGCTTGAATTTTAACAACAGCCACATCTGTCAGTTCATCTTTGCCCAGCACTTTACCTTTATAAGTGCGTCCATCCTTGAGCGTTACTGTTACTGTGTCTGCACCATCCACTACGTGAGCATTGGTCAGAATCCGACCGTCAGCACCAATTATAAAACCTGAACCAGTCCCCCGTTCCTGCCTTCTTTGTTGCTGTGGTAGTGCAGATCCAAAGAATTGACGGAAAAACGGATCGTTAAATTGCTCTGGTAACTGGGTTTTGACTGTTCGCGAAGAATCAATCCGCACGACAGCTGGTCCTACCCTTTGCACAACCTTTGTAACAAAGCTAGTACCATCTGAATTCGGTGGTATTGGCAGAGCAGCATTTGCTGGACTCACAGCAAGGTTAGATGCATTTTCACTTACCTGTTGTGAGTGAGATGCTAAGTAGCCACCAGCAAACGTCATCCCAGAGCCGAGTAAAACTAACGATAAATGAAAAGCTGTTTTTCTCCAACCAGCAGTATTATGGTTTAAAGAATTGTGACTGTCATCACTGGGTTTCTTATACATTTTGTTTCTGTAAGATTTTCTAGATACCATTCCAATTTAAAAAAACTTTGTGACGATACTGTTACACAGATATGACACCATTGTGAAAAGTCTTACTGTATAAGTCCTATGTCTATTGAAGTTGGGTTTATGTTCCAAAGGCCAGAGCCTTTGTGGAAAAACCCTTGAATAAAAAGTAGAAGCAATAGTAAGACATTCAAAGGAAAAGTCAGCCAACAGGAACAATCAAATTGATGGCAACAGTCGAGACAATACTGAAATTATATCTATTGAAGTTGGGTTTGTGTTGATCGGCAAGAGCCTTTCCTTAGATCTTGCACCTCCCCCTGAGTACGCCTTGAACTAAAGTACCCTGCACCGAAGCCCTCCGGGTTCGCCAGTTGACGCCAGACGCATCAAGTCGGGAAACCCTTTCGGCAGTCGCTCATGGGGGAAACC
>NZ_CAWPKW010000318.1:0-33758 GCF_963888615.1 Brasilonema octagenarum UFV-OR1
CTCACCGCTCCGCGTCTACGTTTTTTTTGTTCACGACTTATCTAGGATTGCTGTAAGATGCTCTAAGATGGCTTAATAACAACCACACCGTAGGCATCTGGGGAAAGGTATTCTTGTGCTGCTTGCATCAAGCTAGTTGTATCTTGAGCTTGAATGCGAGCTGGGTAGTTAAATGCTGGTTCCAAATCTCCTACCATTGATTGATAGTAACCGTATAAATTGGCGCGATCGCTTGGTGTTTCATTGGCAAAAATAAATCTGTTAGCCACTTTTGTCCGTACACGAGCTATTTCCGCCTCTTTTACCATTTCTGTTTGCAGATTTTGGATATGCTGCACAATCCGAGCCTCTGTTGCCGACAGATTTTCAGTTGTACAATAAGCCGTAATATAAAATGTACCTTGTAACTGCTGCGTCATATTGCTGACAGAAATATGGGAAACCAGCCCCAGTTCTTGGCGCAAATCCTGCACCAGCCTTGATGTCAGCCCATGTCCCAAAATTGCCGCCAAAACATCCAAGGCATAAGTTTTTTCTAATTGGTTCAACCCAGGTACTCGCCAAAGCATGATTAGTCTTGCTTGCTGCAGGCTTTCATCAATAAATTCTTTACGGACAATGTTTTTAAACAAAGGTTCTGAATTAGGCTGTACCTGCTGAATGGGCGTTGGATGCTCAGTTTTCACAGTTCGTTCAAAACCTTTTGCAACAATTTCAACTAACTCTTCCACAGGTAAATTACCTACAGCCACAGCAGTTATTGAAGGGGGTTGATACCAAGTTGCATGAAAATCCCGCATCTGCTGAGGTTGCAATTGAGAAATGACAGTTTCTGGTCCCAAAACAGGACGCCGATAAGGTAACTTATCAAAAGCCGTCTCCATCGCTCGTTGAAAAATGCGGCGACGGGGATTATCCTCAGAACGTCGAATTTCTTCCAGAACCACCAATCGTTCGCGCTCAAAAGCTTCGTTAGGTATACTCGCATTGAGTACGACATCAATTTGCAGTGGCGCAAGCTCTACAAAATCCTTGGGAGCACTGGTAATGTAGTAATGAGTATAGTCTTGACTTGTAGCGGCATTAGTCACAGCACCCCGCTCTTCAATTCGACGTTCAAACTCGCCGCTTGCCAGTCGTTCAGTTCCCTTAAAAATCATATGCTCTAGAAAGTGAGCCATACCGTTAATGGTATCTGACTCGGCAGTGGAACCAACATTAACCCACAAGCTCAGGTTCACTGCTTCAACAGGCATCTGTTCTGCAACTATAGTCAAACCCCCAGGCAATTGGTAAAGCTTTGGAGTATTAAGACGAGGAAAGTTTAGCAGGGTTGAAGTCATTTCAATTTGTAGGGATAAGCTTACACCTCTTTATCTTACCTAGGACTGAAATCTGTACCGGGATTATCAGTGTCTGAGCGAGGTTTTGTTAAGAAATAGTAAATAATTTTTTTTCAAATTTTGCATATTATTACTGATGATCATTGTTACAAATACAATACATAACAGTAAATAAGTAGTCGTAATTTGTTGACTTGATTGTCACGAACAAAAGTTGCATGAATATAGTCAATGAAATCAAGGGTGAATTGCCGTTAGTTTCAGTTATCGTTCCTGCGTATAATGCAGAAGCTTTCATCACTCGCACCTTGCAATCAATCATATCTCAAACATATAAAAATATAGAAATTTTAGTAGTTGACGACGGTTCTCAGGATAAAACGGCTGAAATTGTCGAATTGTTTGCTCAAAAAGACAATCGCATCAGCCTTTTCAAACAATCAAATTCTGGAGTAGCGTCGGCTCGTAATTTGGCAATTGAAAATTCTAAAGGTGAATACATTGCACCGATTGATGCTGATGATATTTGGTATCCCCAGAAACTAGAGAAACAAGTCCAATGTCTGTTAAAGGCAGACCAATCAGTAGGATTAATTTATGCTTGGTCAGTGTTTATTGACGAAGAAGATGCAATTGTCGGACAGTACATTCCCCATCACCATTTAAATGTTCTCAGCATAGAGGGAGAGGTTTACCCAGCTATGCTATATACAAACTTTATTATCAATGCAAGTGTCCCTCTGATTCGTCGAGTTTGTTTTGATAAAGTTGGCGGTTACAGCAGCAAACTCAGAGAGCAGAATGCACAAGGTTGTGAAGATTGGGATATTTACTTGCGGATTGCTGAATATTATCAGTTTCGAGTTGTACCTGAGTTTTTGATTGGCTATCGTCAGGTGAAAGCAAGTATGTCTAACGGATGTCAGACAATGGAGAAGTCTTACAATCTGGTTATGGCAGATTTTCAGAGAAAACATCCAGAAATACCTGCTCACATATATCATTGGGCTGCTAGTTCTTTTTACGTCCATCTTGCATGGAAAAGCAGAGCAAGCGGAGATTATTGGAGGACTCTAACTTGGTTAAACAAAAGCATCAAGTTAGACTACAGTCCACTGTTACTTCGACCAGTTTATTTATGTCTCATTGAATGCCTTTTCAAAATTACAGTTGAGCCTATTACTTCTTTGATTTGGCAAGATCATCATTCTTGGTTGCGGTTTAGAGAAAAGTTTGATTCTCAAAAAAATAGAGTAGCGCTTAGTCAAGTGACTACAGTTTCTGATATCCAAAACCAAATGTATCAACCGTACAAACTTCCGTTCAAACCGCATGCAAGGATTATGTGGCAAAGATGGTTAGAAGTTTTGCAGCTTTGTCGCGCCTTATCCCATTAAATTAAGTCTTTAAAGGTTTTTAATGATTTTTTTAACCCAATACCGTTCAGTACTGTTAAGCGTTCCCTATTTTCAAGTCAGTTAATCATGGGCGATCGCCCACAACCAAGCATGAAAATCTATTTTCAAGCTAGCTAATCACGGGAAAATCTCACGAACCTTACATGAAAATCTATTTCCCCTAGACCCCTACAACGCCAGGTGCCTCAAGTCGGGAAACCCTTTCGGCAGTTCCTCCTTGGGGAAACCACCAAGACCGGACTGCCTCACCCCAGCACTGGCTCCCCTTACACCCCTTTTTCAAGCTAGTGCTTTTCCAAGAAAAGCAAGTGCCAAGCAACTACGCCACTGTTTGATTGTCCTAACTGTTTAAATTTAATTTTTAGTATTTATAAATCTTATTATAATTATAAAATAAGAAATATGTCGTAAATATCAATGCCAGGTCATCGTGTTGGCAATAGTAAACCCCGCATTATAGTTATTGGTGCCGGAATTGGCGGACTGACTGCTGGTGCATTATTAGCACATAGAGGTTACAGTGTGTTAATTCTGGATCAAGCACTTGTACCCGGAGGCTGTGCTTCTACCTTTCAACGTAAAGGATTTACCTTTGATGTGGGAGCCACTCAAGTTGCAGGGTTGGAAGCAGGGGGAATCCACCATCGTATTTTTACAGAATTAGAAATTGATTTACCGCAAGCAACGCCTTGTGATCCAGCTTGTGCAGTGTATTTGCCAGGTGAGCAAACACCAATCAACGTTTGGCGAGATCCGGAAAAATGGAAACAGGAACGACAACGACAGTTTCCGTTTAGCGAACCTTTTTGGCAGTTGATGGCGGCTTTGTTTAAAGCGAGTTGGGAATTTCAAGGACGCGATCCAGTGCTACCACCACGTAACGTGTGGGATTTAGTGCAACTTACTAAAGCATTACGCCCTAGTACATTCATAACCGTACCCTACACTTTGTTTACAGTTGGGGATGCGTTGCGTGCTTACAAGCTAGGAAACGACCACCGCTTAAAAACATTTTTGGATTTGCAACTCAAGCTCTACTCTCAGGTAGATACCGAAGAGACGGCTTTGCTTTATGCAGCAACAGCGTTGAGTGTATCGCAGTTACCGCAGGGACTGTATCATCTCCAAGGTAGTATGCAAGTCCTCAGCGATCGCCTCTTAGAAGCCCTAGAAAAAAAAGGTGGCACCTTACTCATGCGCCATACAGTCGAACATATTGAAGTCGAAAAGGGCAAAGTGAGTGGTGTGGTCATTCGTAACCAGAAAACTGGGGAAGTCTGGACAGAAGCCGCAGACCACGTAGTTGCTAATGTGACTGCGCAAAACTTAGTGCAGTTATTGGGTAATAAAGCTCCTCATGGTTACAAACGGCGAGTCGAAAAACTACCACCCGCTTCAGGTGCTTTCGTTATCTATCTGGGCGTAGACGAAAGCGCAATTCCTTCTAGATGTCCGCCCCATCTCCAATTTATGTATAATGCCAAAGGTCCAATTGGTAACAATAATTCCCTGTTTGTTTCTGTGAGTCATCCAGGAGATGGTCGCGCCCCAGAAGGAAAAGCAACAATTATTGCTTCTTCTTTTGTAGATACAAAACAGTGGTGGGTGAGTGAGGATTATGAGGGGTTAAAACAACAATATACACAAGATGCTGTCTCCCGTCTGTCAAAGTTCTTTTACCTGAAACCAGAAACTATTATTCATGTAGAAGCAGCCACTCCTCGCACCTTTGCACGCTACACAGCACGAGACCAGGGTATTGTTGGTGGTATTGGTCAAAGGATATCAACTTTCGGTCCCTTTGGTTTTGCCAATCGTACACCCATCAACAATCTGTGGCTCGTTGGTGACTCCACTCACCCAGGCGAAGGGACTGCTGGCGTCAGTTACTCAGCGCTGACTGCAGTCAAGCAAATAGAGGCTCAAAAAGTTGCAAGGTATGGGATAACATAATTACAACAAAATACTTTGCGTAATTCCCAAGAGAAAACAATGATTATTTCTGACTTGAACTATTGTGAAGCAGTAGAATTTGCCAACAAAATTATTGGTGGAGCAACGGCTGATGTTGTTGGTGATGCATATGCTGGTCCAGGTGTTGCAACAGCATATGCTGTTGCACTAGCTCAAGGAAATATCACTTACACTAGTGCCACTGCTAATACTATCGTTCGTCAGCAACCAAATGTGACGATTAGCAAGGCGCAGGTAAAAGCAGATGCCTTCGCTATAGATGAGACTGGTCGCGACAAAGACAAAATTCGTGATACTGACGTTTTCGTTTTGCACACATAATAATTAAGAAAAAGACTTGGCTACTTTTGAGGTGCTTAACTCTGTTTTGGAAAGATTTGGGTTAGTGATAGTTTTCGTTATCGCTTTGTCTTCTTGTGCATTTTCATAACTTGTTGGGTTTTCATATGCTAAACCCAACAAGGTTTATTAAGAAAGAATAGAGGCGTCAGCCGTACACAATTCAGCATGAATTCTGTACGACTGGCGGATGAATAAAGGGGTTTAAGACCCCCACTAAATCTTTGATTTAGTGGTCTTCAATTGTGTCTGTGGTTTGAATCCCCCACTGATTGCTTCTGACTCCTGAATTCTTCTTCAAGATGCAAATTTATGGATTCCACTCAGCTATCTTGCACAGCAAGTGATCAAGTTGTTCACTATTTTGGATGACATCCAAATCGGGGTCAGTTTTAACAAATATTTGAAAATTTAGATTGATTTTCAGCGCAGTCTCCAGGCTTTCAAGCGCTAGCGCTTCTTTTCCAACTCGGGCTGCACAGCAAGCGATGTTATACCAAGCGTACTCATCGTCTGGCTTCAGTTCAGTTGCTTTTTGATAGCTTACAAGCGCCTCTTCGTAACGCTCTAAATGTCTCAACGTATCGCCTATCTTGTAATAAGTCCAAAAATTATCTGAGCGACGAGAAGGGGCTTTGTCATAACTTTTTAGCGCATCTTCATAACGACCTAAATGCCTTAATGCATCTCCCCGACGAAACCATGCCCAGTAATCATCGCGGCGAATTGATAGAGCTTCATCATAGTCAGAAATTGCATCTTCATAGCGTTCTAAATATCTAAAGGCATCTCCTCGACGGAACCACGCCCAATAATCATCGCGGCGAATTGCGAGAGCTTTGTTAAAATTGGCGATCGCTTCCTCAAACTGCTCTAGTTCTTCTACCAAAATGTAGCCTCGACTGTACCACGCCCAGTAATCATTAGGGCGAAGTCCTAATGCTCGGTCAAAACTAGCAAGTGCTTCCTGATACTGACCTAATTCCCGTAGCACACTACCTCGGTCATACCAGAGCCAGTACTCATCAGGACAAACCTCTATTGCTTTGTCGTAATAAGTGAGCGCTTCCTCGTAATTCTCTTGCTTTTCGAGCCGTTTACCCTGTCGATACCACTCTTTATAGTTCTGTGCAACTAGTAGTAATGAACTATCTACCCCTGCGGGTGCTGCTTGACTCATTGTTGATTCCCCAAAAAGTTATTATCGTTACAGACAAGCACACTATTTATATTACTTAACGATACAGGGTAAACAAAATCTACTTAGAGGTATGAAATAGGCAAAAATGTCTTTAATTGCTAGTTTTCTTTAAGAAATCTTATTGTTGTTACGCCTGAGTAAAACATTACGATTACGAAGCTCGATCACAGAGGGCGATCGTGAGCGATGCTGCTGCTGCAAGTGCTGCTACGGTCCGAACGTGGTTCCAAATTGTCCAGTTGACAAGGTAGTCAGACCATAGCCTCGCGCCCTCAGTGCTATTCGGATCGGCGATCGCCAGGGCTTCGTTGAGCGGCACATTGAACACGATTGTCACGCCTAAGGTGCCGACGAGATAAAGCAGGCTACCAACGAGCAAGTAGAAAGCACCAGGTTGATGCCACCTTAACAGTGAGAAGACAGCCACAAAGATACAAGCTACAGCCGTTCCGAAAAACACTGTAAAAAACAACGGATTGATCACCGTGATGTTAATGGATTGCATGGCGACAATGCCCTGTGTCGGCTTCAGTCGAGCAAGCGCACTCATCACAAAGGTTGAGAAGGCGAAGAAGACTCCGGCTATTAGTCCGCAGCCTAGTGCTGAGAAAAGCTTCAATGCGAAAAGTGAGTGGTTAGTCATTGCCATAAAGCCTCGTGAGGATTACTTTCCCACCAGTTGAGCGACTTGGGCACGGGCAGCCGCGATCGATTTCACCAAACTTGTGCCACCCAACTCATCATTCTCAACATGAATAAAAGTGATGTCGGTGATGCCAAGAAATCCAAAAAGTGTTCTTAAATACGGATCTTGATGATTTAGCT
Organism: Brasilonema octagenarum UFV-OR1; assembly: GCF_963888615.1. Classification (NCBI taxonomy): domain Bacteria; kingdom Bacillati; phylum Cyanobacteriota; class Cyanophyceae; order Nostocales; family Scytonemataceae; genus Brasilonema; species Brasilonema octagenarum. The sequence goes on from NZ_CAWPKW010000318.1 coordinate 7,101, forward strand.
TCTCGTTACGCTCACCAGGTCCAAAGCCAGAATCACCTCGCGCTGTGATGATAAGCATTTTCTTATTCAATACGAGAGGTTTGTAAGGGTTTGCAGCATCTTCTGGCTCAAACACAAAAGTTCGCCCTGGACGCACAATTTGGTCAATATAAGCCTTAAACGTACTGGGAATGCTGAAATTGTACATAGGAATACCGATGACGTAGAGATCCGCAGCCAAGAATTCGTCCACGAGTTGATCGCTAATGCTAATTGACTCCTGGAGTTGAGGAGTGCGCTGTTCTGGCGGTGTATAAGCCGCTGCAATCCACGGTTCATCTACATGGGGAACAGGCTTACGACCAACATCGCGATAGGTGACGACATCACCCGGATGAGCCTGTACTCTCGCTTCAACAAATTCTCTTGTGAGTCTGCGAGAGTGTGAACGTTCTCCTCTGGGACTGGAATCAATGTGTAACAGATGTGCCATAGCTCCTCCTAATCAATCACTATTTCAGCTTAGGTAAATGGCTCGTGCTCAGCTATCTAATTCTTGTGTCACTATCAAAATCTTGCTGCCAGTTTTCAAACTGCTTGATGGGAAGCATCCATTCATTGAATACAATCAGAATGAGACGAATTGGGTTTGTACTATGAAAACGACAGTCCCCCTGCTGCCTGAAACAAACTGTTTGCCCATTTTGTCTAGCCAAGCTCAGGGTTGGGAAAATATTCTGGTCGAGCAATTCCAGCAACCCCCAGGTGAGGCAACGTGTGATTACAGCAATGAACATTCGATTTACTTGTCTCTTGCACCGCGTCCAGTTCGCTTGCTGCAAATTCAAGGAGGAAAAACCTATACGGGGCTTTACGGAAAAGGAGATATTTCTGTAACTCCTGCAAAGACTCCATCTTTTGCACGTTGGGATAGAGATGATCACTATTTACAGATTCGGATTGCATCTGATTTTATTCAAAGCGTTGCCAGAGAAACTATTGACACCAATCCCGATCAGCTTGAATTACTAAGCGAATTCCGGACTCGCGATCCTCAGATTGAGTCAATCGGCATGATGCTTCTTGCTGAGCTAAAACAAGAAAATTTAGGCGGAAGACTTTACATTCAATCACTAGCAAATGTATTGGCAGTGCATTTGCTCAGGCAATATGCTGCTCCCAAACTTCGCCTTTCAATTTACGAGGGTGGATTATCACAGCGTCAACTTGTTCAAGTTTTAGAATACATCAACGAATATCTGAATCAAGACATCAAGCTGGCAGATTTAGCGGCGTTGTTGGGTATGAGCCAATTTCATTTCAGTCATCTGTTTAAACAATCAATCGGGACAGCTCCTTACCAATACCTGCTGCAGCAACGAGTAGAACGGGCAAAGCAGTTGTTGAAACAAACAGACCGATCCATTACGGAGATTGCTTTGTTGTGTGGTTTCAATAGCCACAGTCATTTGAGTAAACAGTTTCGGCAGCTTACAGGCATGACACCCACCAACTACAGGCAGTAAACCAAAAAGTTTGCCGCAATAGCGATCTACCGAACGCTCATGCGCTCGCGCTTTGCGCTGAGGCTAGCAGCGAAGCGATTCCTAGCCCCTAAAAGGGGCGGCACTCTCGGACGGAGAGCTACGCTTAACGCCTCCGCCCCCCCTTTAATACTCAGTGCTCACTTCCTGCACATTTTTTTGCACTTCAATTGAGTTTATGGGATATTCGAGACTTAGCTTAGTCTTCAAGAATCCCACTCCTTCTAGCGGTGATAGCTCACGTTTCTTCAAATTGAAGTTGAGGCATAAGTTGAAGAGTTCCGAGACCCAAATCTTTGGGCGAGAGGAACTGTGCTTCAAACAAAGCCATCATATCTCGTAACTGGGGATTACCACGAGAAGCCCCTGTCAATCCTTTAGCAATAATTAAGCCACAGTACCCATTGGTATTTTTACATCGTTGATTCCATTTCTTGCGAGCTTCTACGTGTATTGGATCGTCATCTTCAAACTCACCAAACAGGAATAATTCGCCGTTGTCAGTTTGTAACAAACCTAAATCGTAGCGTGTCCCATCAAAAGGATCAGCACCTGGATTAAAACAGATTGCTTTAAGTCCTCCGGCTTGTTCAATATTTGAAATCACAGTTTTTGCCTTGGGACGAGAAGTTTGAATCAAAATCACTGGCAAACCATCCCCTGCTTGTGTGATTTCCCCTGTTGCGTGATAAGCTCCCCCCTGACGCAAGTAATCCAACATTTCCCATGAGACAACTCCTAAACTGAGAAATGAGTCTTCTGGTATCAAATCATCTCGTAATGACTGAAAAATTGGTGCCGGTGACTCGCTATCATCTTCTAAAGTGTCAAAACCTGCTATTTCTTCTAACTCAGTCGCTAATTGTGGCATGGAAGAGACAGCGATAGACACTGATTTTGTTAGTTCTTTTGACGACTCAGGTAACGAGATGCGATAGCGGCGACTCAGGCTGGGGAAGGTATCACCACCAAGCTGATTACGGTGATCACGCATAAAGCGGGAAATACTTTCTATTGCCACATAAACGACAAGTGCTTCTTCGTCGTACAAAACAGAACGCAGTCCTTCTAAAGGATGGATATTACCAAAAGTGGGTTCAATTTCGGATAAAGGCAAATCTGCCAAGTCATCGAATTCGTCCTCCTCTTCTTCGGTATCATCAGCACGCTCAAAGGTCAGAAATAGACAATCTTGTTTTAAAAAAGCTTCTTCTAAATGCCCTTGTGATTCGTCTTCTTTTAAAACACTTGTGCGGAAACGCTTTAAAGAGTCTTCTGAACGATACAACAAAATTCCATATTCCATCCCCAGCATCCCCATAACACTGGCATAGAGTGTGCCAACATCCCATTTATTAATTTCTATGGATAAGATTTGCTGTTCTTCCAAGAATTCCCAAGGTGCTGCTTGCCAAAGTGCAAATGCTTTTTCTCGCAGCACTTGTGCATATTGTGGAGGTAAATCGGGAACTTGGCTATCTAAGATTTCAGTAAATCCACGAAACAGTTCATCAATTAAAGGGAGATCTGGCGCGTACTCAATCGCAATGTCCAAATCCTGTAGTACTCCGCGCAGGTAAAATTGAATTTCGCGGTCTTTGACCACAATTCTTTGAGGACGAGCAGGTTTTGCGGGATTATGAGGATGCTCCATCGCTCGCATTAAGGTACGAACAATGGCTTCTGGACCAGTTTCTGGTGCTACTACGTCCATACCCCGGACAATACCTTGCGAGCCATCTACCCAAAGAATACATTCACCTTTGACATCTGGATCGGAATTTTGGGTTTGTGATGACGACAATGGACGGCGATCGCCCTCCCACACAGAAGGAATTTGGGTTAATTTCTTCAACCGACGACTGGTAGAGCGATTAAAACTTGTCATAGAGGTAAGTTAATCAAAACAAGCAATATGGAATTAAACTTTTGGCGTTAGGCTAGCCTCGGATCAAAACTCTTTGGCTGTTTGTGAACAAGTAGTTACTGGTGGTAGCTACCACAATGTTGGAGGAATAAAATATCGAATCTCAAAACACATTGAATCTCTCAATTCTAGAATAAAAATCTTTGCATGCTTTTGACGCAGTATTTACAATTTGCATTCCTAGCACATGAATATCGCTAGAATGGATACAAAAACTTTTGCAGCCACCAAGCGGTGAGTTTGGAGTTCAACCAAAGAGCTTGCCGCTACAAAGTCAAGCTCACACCAGAATCGGAGTATAAACAGCAGATGACACAAGCAACTCAGTCTTTACAACGGGGAATCCAATTAAGCGAAGCAGCATTGCGGCAGGTAAAATTTTTGCGAGATCAGCAAGGTCAAGACTTATGCTTACGGGTTGGAGTGCGTCAAGGTGGTTGCTCTGGAATGTCTTACATGATGGATTTTGAAGACGCCAGCAAGATTACCCCTCAAGATGAAATTTTTGATTATGATGGCTTCAAAATTGTTTGCGATCGCAAAAGTTTATTATATCTCTATGGTTTAATGCTAGATTACAGCAACTCTATGATAGGCGGCGGTTTTCAATTTACTAACCCCAACGCTAATCAAACTTGTGGTTGCGGCAAATCATTTGGAGTGTAATATACTCATTTGTGAGCCAGCGCAGCTAAGTTGGAAACCAAGAAGGCGACTTGTTTTCCCGTTGAGTCCTTTGTCATCTGTGATTCGACAAAGGACGAACAAACGGTAGGTTGCATAGTCCCTTAACCACGTGCTTATGCACTCAACGAGGGAACCACGTGGCTGTGCGTGACTGTCGGGAAACCCGACGGCAGATGCTCTGCGCGCTGTCTCCCAATGACTAATGACTAATGACTAATGACTAATGACTAATACAGTTGAATCTCTCTTTGACACTGGTTTAGAACGTTATAAAGCAGGAGAACCAGTAGCGGATTTAATCCCTGTTTTTAAAGAAGTTTGCGATCGCACTCCCAAAAGTAGTGCTGCTTGGACTTGTTTGGCGTGGTTGTATCTATTGGATGACAACCCAAATTCTGCTCATAAAGCTGCACAAAAAGCTGTTAAGCTTAATCCACAAGACCCACAAGCACGGGTGAACCTTGCGATTGCAATGCTGGAAACGGGTCAAAAAGGTTTGCGACAACATGTAGACTTTGCACAACAGTTGATTTTTGTCAACCCAGACTGGCGAGAAGAAATCCAAAAAAGTATTGAAGACGGTTTGGGCAGAAAACCAGACTGGCAAAGTTTGGCAAAAGTCAAAGGTTGGCTTTTTCCAGACGAATAACATATCAACAGTCCAAATCATCAGTCAGTAGTTTTAGACTATTGACTGGTGATTCATAATTAATGCATATGAAAGATAAATTTTTAAACTGGCTAAACTTGGTTTTAGTGGCAGATGTATTTTTTGTCTTGTTTGCTTTTGGGTGGTTTGCAGTTGCAGTTATTGGTAAAACAGTTGGAGTTCCACTGGGCTTAGATTTGTGGCACAGCCTTTGGCAACCTGTATTTAACCCTGCTATTGGCATCCTTATGGCTGGTGCCATCATCAGTGGCATTATCAACTGGGTTTCCCAAAAATTCATAAAAACCGACAATGGGTAATTTTTTTCAGTGGGGTGAGTAAATGCTTTTGATTACGCACCCCACTTCATTTGTCTTTACAGTGTCGATACCAGCGTCAAATCTCTAATTTTCTATTTCAAAATCTGTGCCAGTGCTGGTTCCAAATTAGGATACTTATACTCAAAGCCACTTTCCAAAGTACGCTTGGGGAGGACTTGTTGACCTTCCAAAACCACCATTGCCCCGTCCCCTAAAAGAGCCTCGATAGCAAAAGCCGGAACAGGTAACCAGGAAGGACGATTCATGACTTTTCCCATAGCTTGGCTCAGTTGAGCCATTCGCACAGGATGCGGGGCAGTAGCATTATAGACTCCTTGTATTTCTGGTTTCATTAAAGCTTGCAAAATCAAGTTAACAATATCATCTACGTGAATCCAGGAAAACCATTGCCGACCACTGCCTATGGGACCACCTGCAAAAAGTTTGAATGGTGTAATCATTTTACCCAAGGCACCACCCAGACCGAGAACAATACCGAATCGCAGAATCACGAGTCGTACTCCAGCATTTTTGACCTTATTCGCTTCTGCTTCCCAAGCTTGGCAGACTTGGGCAAGAAAATCGTTACCTGCTGAGCTGGTTTCATCATAAGTAGCTGTTTCACTCGTACCATAGTAGCCAATAGCCGAAGCATTAATTAAGACACTAGGCTTAGGATTTGCATTGATTATTGCGTCCACAATGTTTTGCGTAACGAACTTGCGGCTGTTTAAAATTTCCTGTTTGCGTTCAGGTGTCCAACGTCCTTCGCCAATCGCTTCACCTGCTAAATTCACGACACCATCACAGCTAGAGATGGCACTTTGCCAAGAACCGGATGTATTTGGTGTATAGGCAACAATTTCTACATTTGGAAAAGCTGTAGATGGAAAAACCTTTTGGGCATAGGTTGTGTTACGAGTTAACACGACCACTTGCATACCCTTTTGGCGTAGTCGTTCTACCAAACGACTACCTACAAATCCTGTTGCTCCAGCAATTGCTATTTTCATGATCATTCTTCCCCAGACAGTTATTTTAAAGTTTTTATCAAACTTTTGGTTTCGCTACTACAGTTTAGAGTCAGAAATTTGTTTGTGTGCGGTGTGTTGCGTTTGGCCAACTCAAAACTTTGATTCTTTAACGAATCTATAATGACTTAGATGGTTCGATATTATAGGATGGACGGATTGTTGCAAGGCGTGGGGCTATTATGGCTCGCTATACCTGTTCATTTATTCTTTCTGTTCCTACTGACCAACTTCAAGCTTCACTTGTAGAACTTCTCCAAGATTGTCAATTGGATGTTCAATACTATACATCTGATTACATTCTGGCACGGGAATTTATTGGTTCTGTACCCATTTCCAAGTTAGTAACCGTGGAAATATTGATTGATAAAACTAGACATAATGACACAGAAACCCGAATGAGTATTGTGATTAAAAACGAAGAACTACCACTTCAAAGAGATAATCACTGCCGACAAATTTTTGAATACGTTAAGCAGGCTATTGAAAATTGCCGCTATTGGCATCTTATTGAGAGCATAGCAGGGTAGCACCGCTTAGTGTTCTTCAATAAACTACAGCACTATCCACGGAGTGTGCCAGAAGGTAAGCGACTGTCGTGCATCCATGATCATGCGCCCTTCGAGAAGCTCCGCCTTGCCGTGACGCAGCGCGCCCTGCCAACGTTTCTCGCGACTAGCGCCCGATTCGTGAGCGTAAGCACAAAGCCCACGAATCGGGCGTTTGCCCAAGCCAAGTGCCGTAGGCATAAAACATAGGAAATACTCACACAGGGGTACCTCATCCCTGCTTTGTAGCACAGCCTTTGTGGCTGACTGAGTGTGTGCAAACTACGGTCAACTGGCGTAATTACTCTTTGACTCTTTGACGAAAATTCTGATACATTTTTTGGCGTAACACACTCACGACTCAAAGATCAACACTCTTGAGTTCTTCTAGACTTTTGAGTGTTTAGTCCCCTGATGAATAAAAGTACATTCTTTATGGGTAACAGCTTTTTCGAGAATTAATATCCTTTCAGTCCTCGATATCATTGATCATTCTCGGGTCTATGAGTGTAATGTCATATTCAGGATCTGTTTCTCCTCCTGTCAGCGTGCTATTTCGCAGTAGGTAATAAATGGCACGAACTTGAGCACCAAAAACGATTTCATCCTCATTTTTAAGGTCATGAGCTGATATTTTTTGCCCGTTAATCATCAAACCATCTAGTAATTTCCGCCCGTTAATCATCAAACCATTGGAACTCGTTTTGCCTTTACCATCACCATCGATAATTCGATAATAATAGCTATGCTTCTTATCATCGCGCGGTACCCTAATGAGGGTGGCATGACGACGCGAGACAAATAGTGAGTTTACTAAACAGATATCGCAGTCGGAATCTCTACCAATCGAGTAAACAGGGCGATCAAGTATGAACTCTCTGCGTTCTTGATCATGCTCTACTATCAGTAGATGGCTTTCATTTGTTTGTGCTGCCATTGACACATCGTTGTTAAATGTGTGAGTTGAACTGTTATTAATCAAAATTTCTTTAGTATTGTTTACTGCCATTTTTTAGTAAAAGTTTATGGTAATTATGTGATATGCATTTAAATTGCTTGATTGTGCACAAGAGTAGAACAATCTGTTCTACTCTTTTAACTACTATAGATGTTGTAGCAGTTTTAACAGGTTTTGTGCGTCTGGAAACAACAATCTGTCAACGTAGTTTAACTTGAGAGTGCCAAAATCAAATACTTGTGCTCACAAATAATACCTCGAAAGCAGGAAACTAAGAGCGATAAGCAAAACGTCGTAATAAAAGAGAATTAGTGACGACACTCACAGAGCTAAAAGCCATAAGTGCAGCTGCACCCGATGGGTTTAAGACAAAACCGAAACTAGGCAATAAAACACCAGCGGCTAAAGGAATGCCAAGAGTGTTATATCCAAAAGCCCAAAATAAATTCTGACGGATTTTGCTCAAAGTTGCACGACTCAGTTGTATGGATGCTACGACATCACTTAAGTTATCCCGCATCAAGACAATTTCAGCTGTTTCCATTGCGACATCGGTACCAGAGTGTAAAGCAATGCCCACATCAGCTTGAGATAAAGCTGGGGCATCATTAATGCCATCTCCTACCATAGCGACAATAGAGTGCCGAGTCCTTCCCTTAGTTTGCTGTAATTGTAATTCTTGTATGGCAGCAGCTTTCTTCGCAGGGGGAACGCCAGCCATCACATCAGCGGTAGCCAGTCCCAGTTGTTTTGCTGTCGCATTTGCTGCGTCTTGCGTATCTCCACTAAGCAGCATAACCCGTAAACCCATTTGGTGTAACTTGTCTATCGTAGCTTTTGCATCTGGTCTTAGGGTATCTTGAACAGCAATCAGTCCCGCTACTGTATCTCCAACTGCCACAAAAACTATTGTTTTTCCATCTGCTGCTAACTCTTGAGCCTGTTTTTGGGCAGTTTCACTAATAGAAATACCGTGCCATTGCAACCAATCGTAGTTTCCTAAAAGCACCAAAGTACTTTCTACTACAGCAGAAACGCCAAGTCCTGGTTCTGTGAGAAAGTCTGCAGCATCTGGAATAGATAACTCTTGCCGTTGCGCTTCTTGTTGAATTGCTGTTGCTAAAGGATGAATTGTACCCCTTTCTACCGCTGCAGCCAGTTGAAGAAGAGCAACAGGGGTACGAAAAGCATTTTCTTCCTCTGCTTGACAAGGTAGGCAATCTGTTACTACCGCACGACCTGTGGTAAGGGTACCAGTTTTATCAAACACCACTGTGTTTAACTGGTGAACTTTTTCTAAAATGTCACCGCCTTTGATTAATAAACCCCGTTCCGCACCGATAGCTGTTCCCACTAGAATTGCTGTTGGCGTGGCAAGTCCCAAAGCACAGGGACAAGCAACTACCATAACGGCAATTGCTAGCTTTAAACTCACTAGAACTGGTGTGTAGATTGTCAGGTGTGGGGTATGAGATGTGCTGAATAAGGAGTGGTGAGAGATTTGCATGGCATACGCCATAACGGCGTGATGCCAGATGTGAGTTCCAAAAAAGTACCAGAAGACAAATGTCAACAAAGATGCTGTCAACACACCGTAGGTGAAGTATCCAGCTACTGTATCTGCTAATTTTTGTACAGGCGCTTTGCGGGTTTGTGCGGCTTCCACTAAGGCGACGATTTGAGCGAGTGTTGTATCACTTCCAACGCGAGTTGCTTGAACTGCGATCGCCCCTGATTGATTAAGTGTCCCTCCTGTCACCAAATCGCCTGGTTGCTTTGTCACTGGTACTGCTTCTCCAGTCAGCATGGACTCATCGACTGTTGTTTGTCCATCCATAACCTCAGCATCAACCGGAATTTTCTCTCCTGGTAAAACCTGTAACCATTCACCAACACGCACCAACTCAGCTGGAATTTCTACGACTCCTGCATTAGAAGATAATGAGGAAGTCGCTTCACTCGTAGACGGCTTGGCAATTAATCGCGCCATTTGTGGTTGAAGCGCAAGTAATTCCTTAAATGCAGCTGCAGCGCGAGTTCTAGCTCGTTTTTCTAGTGTCCGTCCTAGCAAAATAAAGCCCAACATCATCACTGGTTCATCAAAGAAGCACTCCCAACCAAGTTGGGGAAATAGCAGGGCAACCAAACTAGCGGTATAAGCTGTAAGCGTTCCCAATCCCACCAAGGTGTTCATGTTCGGCGCATTGTGCCGTAAACCCACCCAGCCATCCACTAAAATTGGACGACCAGGAAACAAAAGTGCTATCGTTGCTAATCCACAGTGGAACCAGATGTTATGCAACACTGGTATCACGTGACCGCTAATGCTTCCAAAATGACCAATAAATGAGAAAACTAGCAGAACAACAGCAATAACGAATTGCTGTTTGACAGCTTGCATTTCTTGCTGCTGTCGTTGGACTGGATCTTGTATTAATTGTGTCTCACCTGCTACTTTTCCACCAAGTTTCCGAGGTTGAGTTGGGAACCCAGCTGTTGTCAAGTGCTTAGCTAGTGCATCCGCATCTACCGCACCAGCTTCCAATTCTGCAACAGCTACTTCTGTCGCCAGGTTCACACAGGCATTTTTGACTCCAGGATACTGAGTCAGATGACGTTCTACTGCCCTTACACAACCGGCACACTTCATACCTGCGACATCTAAAGTGATTTTTTCTGTCGTCGAGGCTGCTTCTGGGGAAAGGTTAGTTTTTGAGACAATTTGCATGGAAAGTTTTTGGATTTGCTAGTAAATTTTAACGCCTCTCTAAAAGCGTCTCTAATTTGAGCGTAGGCGAAATCCAAACCTTTGACTGATTGTCATAATTGTGAATTTTTATTAAATTATGAGTAAATTAGGGTATAGTTGTGTATCTGTTATGGACAAACATTTTTCGTTTTGAATTTCTAATTTAATTCTCGTAACACTTCCACACCCTTTCACTAAAATAGAATTCACGTCACCGACGAATCAAACGAAAATAAGTCACAGATATCAGTGCAACCGCTTGTAGGGAGATAAAAGTCATCTCGCTTCTCCAGAAAGGATTTATTACCATATTAGACATGCTACAGAAATACACAAATCCTAGTAAGCTGAGTATTGTCCAAGTTACATTTTTACGTTTAATAGTTAGCATATTCGTAGAATAGATAAAATATTTGCAAGTTAATAAAAAGTCTGTTATTAGTCAGTAATAGACTCTTCATTTATTCGTATTAATAATGAATTGATACTGAATCAAGAAGAATTCAGAATCATCCGTCACAATATACCCTGTGGACATGTTGCGCTAACAGCAGAATTTTCTATTGCTGAATCACTTACCATGGTTACAAAGCAGGCGTCAAAATCTTTTGGACTCATTCTGCCTTCTGTGTTCTGCCCAAACTCAATTCTTATCAATACAGAAACATATTTACTCAAAGGTGAGTGAATCAAAAATAGATTGAATTTTCCGGTTTGCGACACATGAGCAAGGAATAAGGAATAGTAGCAGTCTGCTGTAAATAGCCATAAGTATTCTATATTCATTTATAGGATAGGCAGTGCCCATCCTACTGCTGTAAAACTATGACCTGATGTACTGAGAATAGAAATCTAAAAAAGAGATTCAATATTGAGATAAAGATTTCTAGAACCATCCCTGCTTTTTAAGGAAGTAAGTATCAACAAATTCATTATGGGATTTGTTCAAATAAATCATCCCTTCAACTAAACCCACAAGTTGCATAATCAACAATGTCAATCCGTAGGTAAAATAACCACCAACTAAAGAAATGACTAGCATGATCAATCCTTCTGGTGCATACCCAAGAATAAATTTATGAGCACCAAAGCCTCCAAAAATAATGCCGCAGTATCCAGCCAAAAGTTGTTTGGTGGCGTGACTAGGGGTAAGATTTGCCATACGTATCAAGCTCCTGCACGTTCTATGTGATGTATAAAATGAAAGCTCTATATTTTTATCAGATAAGTTCTGTTTGTTTGCTTACTTGATCCTCATACTTTTTTGTCTTTCAGTGGAAATACGAGCAAAATATACAAAAAAACATCAAAAAGTGGCGTACCACTCGTTTACAAGGGACACTAAAGTTTAGGATCGAGCAGCTTTTCAGATACCATCTGAAACTGCACTCCTCAATAACCCTTCGGCTCCGCTCAGGGTAAACCCCTGTTTCTTTACTTTAACGATAAATTCCAGTACAGCAGTTTTGCGACTAAATCTCATGCCAGAAAAGAATTCCATAAAGAATCCTTGGGCATTTCAGCAAAGCTAAGCTGATGCCATTTATTTTTACAATTTAAGCATTGTTATTTCCGGACTTTTTCAATTTTCGTTGACATACTGATATCACACTGATATGTTTTTAAGCGCTTAACTGCCCTGTACAATCAGATAAGTCTTTGCACTCCAGGTTATAAGCATCTTGAAGATTTATCAAAACTGGAGTTGCTAGTTTTTCTTTCACCTTTATGAAGAATTTAGACGTTTATACTTACAAAAAATTGTAGTAAGTTTTACCCTTGACAATCTCTGTGCATCAAAAATAGCACGAATGTGCACTCAATACCAAGATAATTTTGTAAATTTTTGTTACAAAAGCGGGCTTTTTCTAAGTATTATTTACACAACATAAAGTATTATTGACCACTACTACCCAATATATACAAGCTTAACAAAGTGCCGCTATTCCAAAGGCTGTGGAGAAGCATGGGAGCAAGGAGGTTGCGCGATCGCGTGTAAACCACACCCAAGACAACACCTAGGGCGAAGAGCGGTAAAATTTCGGATAAGCTGAGGTGAGCAACTGCAACCAGAAAACCACTGGCAAGAATTGATCCCCACACAGAGAGGTAACGGGTAAGGGAGGGTAACAAAAAGCCGCGAAACAAAAGTTCTTCAAAAATTGGGGCAGCAATAGCAGCGGTAGAGAAGAATATAGCAAGCGCCACAGTATCTTGGCTTTCTAACGCCAGTTGCAACAAAGGATTGCTACCACCTTGTCCTTGCCATAGCTGTTGATTAATTAAAGACACAACCACTACTATGGGCAAAGCTACGCAATAGCCCCCCAACCCCCATAAAAACCAGCTACCCTGTAAACGAAAACGAAACCAGTTCTCTGCTAGAGGGAAAAAGCGTTTGATAGACAAATACAGCACTGATAGGGCACCAAATGCCACTAACAGGTAACTTATCAAGACATATAATGCCTGTATTCTGACATTTTGGGTAGGACGGGGGATGGGAAGCAGTTGGATTGCCAAGGGCACTATGATTTGTCCCATCAAGAAAAAGCCTACGACAAAAACTTGTAAAATAGTTTCACCATCCCAAGGTGTGGACCAGCGCACATCTGAATTTTGAGCCAATAGAGATGTTTTGCCTTTAACAAGGCGCTGACCGATGAGAAAAATCACTAGCCCTACACCAATAAATGCTGTTAAGGCAGGAATAGTACCAATAACTGCTAATTTTAAAAGAGCTTGTTCAGCGGTTTCTTGTTGAATGGTTTCAAGCTCTGCTAAAGCATCTTGACGTTGTTGAACTTGATATAGTTTATCCAGAGCAGTATAGCGAAACCAACCTTTTAAATTATTTTGAATAAATCGTTCAGCATCTGGCAAAATACGCGGGGGATCACTCCAAAGCCCGGTTAAAACAGCAGCAGCTTTATTAAATTCAGAATTAAGATCCGATTGTTGCTGCAATTGACTCCAAGTTTTCAAAGCTGGATCTGTCTTTCCTTGATTTGCTTGTAAAATTCCCAGCTGCAAATCTAATTCAGCAATAAATTTTTGCAGTCCTTTAAGTGATTGCTGCAATTGTTGTTGCTGTAATTCACTAGAGGTGTTACTGACAGGAGGATATTCCGATTGGGATTTTGGGGTTGTAGGAGTCGTCGCGGGTTGAGACTGAAGCTGTGCGAGTTGCTTTTTCGCTTTATCCAAATTAGTTTGAGCAGATTGGCGCGTCTGTTGATATTGCTCTATAGCGCTTTCAACAGGTTTGACGCCAAGGAGTGCATCCTGCAATGGCTTCAAATCCTTGTTGTCATTTGGCAATTTCCAAGAAGCAGCTTGCAGCACAATATTTGTTTGGTAAAGTTCCAAACGACTTTGGAACTGAGGTTCCTGCCAACTACTCAACAAAGACGAGCCTGCAAACAGTATTGCAACCAGCGTCAGTATGATTAAACCCAACCGTTTGAGAGTCATTTATCCTGCTCCATAAAATCTTTGTTTACTAAACCAATTTGGAGCGCGAGCGCGCAGAGGCTTACCCCTTGGAAATTATCGCAAACAAACCCTGTTGGAGTATAGATTTCCATCCACAGGGGTGATAATTCATCTTAGGGTGTGGAATATGCTGTGAGTACGAAATCCACTCCAGGTGGAATTTCACACTACCATCACTGTGTTAAGCAAGTTCAACTTTTTTAGGGTTTAATTCGCTCTGCTGCTTTCCAGTAAGCATTAGCTTCTAACTCATAAGAGTCACATAGCTCATGTCCCCAACTGGTTCGGGAGTAAACGGATCGCACAAACGGAATATCGTCCTGATCAGGTTCTTCGGTTGGTGTGACTTCATAGGTTTTGCGCTCAAGATTAGTACTTTGGGATCTGCCCTGTTGTGCTGTGTTATTTTGGGGAAGAACGCTAACCTTGTTTGTGAGTGGAGTTGGTGTGGGTAGGGGTGGCTCGTAAGCAGGAGTTGTTTTTGGAGGTGATGCTACAGGTAATTCTGTTTTAGGAACTGCGCTTGATGAGCTAGTATCAATGGCTATTCCCAGAGAGTGAATCTTTTGCACTGTTAATTCAGCACGTTTTTCTTTAAACCCTTCTGGACGCTCAATGGTATTCATTGCTAAACGTCCTTCCAGAAGAACGCGATCGCCTTGGTGATAGTTTTGCTGAATCTCTTTTGCTAAGTTTCCCCAGCCTACCACTTTTAAGGTTGCCGGAGGTTCTCCCTCTCGGACTGAAGGAAACTCCACCAGCATTTCAGTCACTTCCAGGTTATCTGCTGTAAAGCGCAGTTGTGGTTCTTGAATAATTTCTGCTAACAATATGCAACTATTCATGAAATCAAATCCTCCTTATGAAAAGAAATTTTAATTGATAAAAAAAGATGTAGCGCCCTTGCTGATTGATGGAATGTGGGAAAGGCTCTCTGAGGAGATTCGCATAAGCGCTTTTGGAGATAAATCAATAATGAAAATATTTGGCTTTTTGACAAATTTATTTGAAAAAGCTCACTTTTCAGTCATTTCTAGCATAAAAGCCAAGCGACTGTCGCAAACAGCGAGCAATACCCTGTTTACAACCTCCGCCTGACTGAAAAAAGCATTGATTTTGACACTTAACTAGTATAATTGTACCATAAAAAGAACCACAAAATATTCAGAATTCCACGGTAGTTAGCTTTTTATGGCTAAAACTACTTTTTTAACTTTTCGTATTCTGTTCTAGCGTGTATCATGAGCGCTAAACCTTAGTTATCTGTCGTTAGTGCTTTGTCTTTAGTAATTTATAACTAATGACTCATGACTAGTGACTATTACAGTTACCTTAAATTCTCGTGGCGCAAGTTGTTTTAGAAAACGTTTATAAAAGTTTTCCCCCTCGAAAAGGAGAAGGTGTTGCATCCCAAATACAACCCTCTCTCACATCTGGGAATGTTGGCGATACAGTTGTTCACCGTCCAGAAAGCCTCAATGTCCTGCGGCGAATTAACCTGACGATCGCAGATGGTGAATTTATGGTGCTGGTGGGACCTTCCGGTTGTGGGAAAAGCACCCTTCTGCGGTTAATTGCTGGGTTGGAAGCGATGACGGGCGGTAATATTTGGGTGGGCGATCGCCTAATCAATGATTTGCCCCCCAAGGAACGAGACATCGCAATGGTGTTTCAAAATTACGCCCTTTATCCCCATATGACGGTGTATGACAACATTGCTTTTGGGCTACGACGCCGTCCCACCTCCGGTAGGGAAGATAACGAAGATAAGGGAGCAATATCCCCCTCATCCCATGTTCGTGATTGGGCAGAAAATTTGTTGGTAGGAATGACAAGAGGGCTTCCTAAGGGACTAAGGTATATTTCTGATAGAGAACGAACTGTGCATGAGCAGGTGCGTACTGTTGCTCAACTGTTGCAAATTGAAGCACTGTTAAATCGTTTACCCAAGCAACTGTCTGGTGGACAAAGGCAAAGGGTAGCTTTAGGAAGGGCGATCGCACGTAATCCCCAAGTGTTTTTGATGGATGAACCGCTTTCTAACTTGGATGCAAAACTCCGCGCCGAAACCCGCGCCCAAATTGTCAAACTACAGCGTCAGTTGGGTGTGACGACAATTTATGTCACCCATGATCAAACTGAAGCTATGACGATGGGCGATCGCATTGCTATTCTTAATCATGGTCAACTCCAACAAGTTGCATCCCCCTTGGAACTTTATAATCGTCCAGCCAACCGCTTTGTTGCAGAATTTATTGGCTCACCACCCATGAATTTTATCCCTGTGAAGTTCCATGCTCCCCAATTGATTACCAATGGTGATTTTCGCTTCACTTTACCAGCAGTTTGCGGTGAAGCTCTGCAAAAATACGACAATCAAAACCTTATTTTAGGAATTCGTCCAGAACATTTAATTTTGAGCGTACCTGCAAATAAAAATCTGCAAGTGCAAGTGGAATTAGTAGAAAATTTGGGAAATGATACATATATTTCCACAAAACTTCTTCAACCAGGTTTTCAAAAATCTGCCTTTGGGATAAAGGAAGTGCAAGTGCGAGTTCCTCCAGAGCGTTTTGTGTCTTGTGGGGAAGAACTGTGGTTATCTTTGACGCCAGAAAAACTGCACTTTTTCGATCCGGAAACGGAATTGGCAATATTTCCAAATTAGTTTTAATAGTCGCGATCAGCGCGACTATTAATTGCTCAATTGTTCCATAAATGCTTGAATTAGCTACAACTTTTATATACGCTCCACAAAAACCTCAACAATTGAGAAATCAATACTGCATCGCTCCCATTTCTCTGAGTCTAAAGTTACCATTATCGGTAGATGTCCAGGAGGTGCACTCAGGGAGTAGTTGAGATCAGAGAAATATACCCAGTTACTTTTTTTTGTAAGTATGCGATACGCGTAGCGTCAAGCAAACGGGCTTATCGCCTGAAAACTTTATCTGCGCTTCAAGCAACTAAAGACTTCATCAACGGATAGTGTCAGATTTATACCTTCTAACACGGGTAAAACATCTGCTCCAGTCAACAAATCCGGCAAGCGATCACGATGATAAACTAAGGTAGAACGTTCGCTCGGATCTATCAACCATCCTAGCTGAGTACCATTTCTTAGACAGTGCAGGATGTTGCCTGTTACCTTGGTCTGACTTTGAGCAGGGGAAAGGATTTCAATCACCCAAGGTGGAGGAAACTCAATACCACTGCTAATGATATCACCGCTATCATCCAGCGGTAGTTGATGAGTGGCGACAACCACGACATCAGGAACTACTGAACGATTACCGAAGGTACAGCGTAATTCTGGAAAGCTTTCGTACTGACTTCCTGCTGCATCAATCACTGCAATTAAACGTTTCTGCAACAGGCTGTGTTTACCTCCTCCAATCGGTTTGTGAATCGCTTCTCCATTAATAAACTCCCAAGCTGGTGACTCATCAACGTATGGAAGTTCCAAAAACTCCTTTAGTGTAGTGGTTGCTGGAACTGTAATTGTCATTTCCGTCACCCATTTTTTATTCGACTTTAGTTACATTTTTTCAGTCAGATATCATTTTATTTTACCATTAATCGCGATACAAAAAGGCTAATGCTCGAAGAGCGTGAACAGTGAACAGCGGAGTCAGTAAACAGTTAACAGTTAACAAAAGAAACAGAGCCGTATTTTATGTTGTAACTGGTAACTGATAACTGATAACTGATAACTGTTAAAGGAACGCCAGAAATAGTTCAAGAAGTACAACATTCACAAGTTCGTAGCGTTATAGTTCGTAGTTGTACTGTCTTGCATATATCTGCGGAAATATGGCATTTTTCTAACATTGTTCATTCAAATCGCAAATCTACTTAACCCAATAGTAGGAAGCTTCTTTGTAGAAGCTCATGTCAAGGTTTTATAAAATGGCTCATCAAGAAACTTATGACTCAAAAAATCCAAGAATCTCCGACCGAATCTAAAGATGTGCGAGTTACTGCTACTTCAATAATTTGGGGTATCGCTGTAGGAATGTTAGCAATTTGTATCCCACTTTCATCTGCTACAAAAAGTGGTTCTATTTTACCTTTAGCTACTATGACCGCAGCCGCAATAGGTACTGTTGCTGTGTGGCGCTCTGATGACAAAAAATCAACCAAGAACTCTTTACTTCCGCAAAATGTAGAACTGTTAGAGCAAAGAATTGCTAACTTAGAAACAATTGTAACTCGTGATGATTTTGATTTGCGGATGAAAATTAAACAGGTAGAATCTCGCGATCGCGTAGCGCGTCCTACTGCTCAAAGTCGCGGAGCGACTTTGCCCCAAATCGGAGATTTGGGGAAGCCTGTTCTGAAAGAACAGGCTTCGCAGTATACGGACGAACGCAAAAGTGATAAGTA
Source organism: Brasilonema octagenarum UFV-OR1 (assembly GCF_963888615.1). Lineage (NCBI taxonomy): Bacteria > Bacillati > Cyanobacteriota > Cyanophyceae > Nostocales > Scytonemataceae > Brasilonema > Brasilonema octagenarum. The sequence continues at coordinate 25,374 of NZ_CAWPKW010000318.1, forward strand.
AATAATTTTTCTCAAACTCACTAACTTTGTGTTACATATAACTCGACTGGCAATTTTTGATAATTGCCTTAATTTCTTCTTAATCTTGTATTACTCTTTTTTCTTTTTTCTTACCATATTATTTTAATAATTTATGCCTACTCTGTCAGATTGGCATGTTTCTATAAAAAAAAGATCTAAATTGTGAAGCGATATTACATTTTTGAAAAAAATGTTTAGAAAACGTCTGAAAAGCAAACATGGTTCTAACGTGGAACCTAAGAAGATATTAGAGGCAATTTATGACGAGTAACATTCAAAAGTTTCGATTTGTCTGTACCCTGACATTTGGCGATATCTATGGTCAAATCATTGTTTGGTTGATTACCATTACAATAAGTTTGGCGTCAGCTTTGGCGTTGATGGGTGCCAGAAAACCTGTTTATGCTTTAGCCACTGTTGGACTCGTAGTTTTATTATCTTTGCCTTTCTTGCTTTTTGCCTTCGTGACTACCTTGCTAAATCACATTGAAGTGTCTCCTATAGAACCAGGAACAAAAATGGAACCAATTCCAGGTAATGTGTCACAGCAACAACCTGTAGAGGTAACTAGCTGATGGATTTTAGATAGAGGACTGAAAAATGATTAGTTGTTAACGGCAAATGGTAAAGAAGAAGCTAATGCATGTCTAAGTTACTTGATTTTTTTGGCTGTCATTAGTCAGCGCGTCGCTTGTTATTACAAATAAACTAATGACCAAAACATATAAACTCCGTGAACGGCTCAATGTGTAACTTAACAAGTACAACAGCGTAAGCTTACAACTAAACAATTCTCATTCCTGACTTCAAAGTTCATAACTGACACCACATCCCTGTCTGTTGGCGGGGAATTTTTTTGACCCACGCAACGTATCAGCTTTTTACAATATAACAGCGATCGCTTTTTGATAATTGGGGATTTGTGATGCTTGAACACGATGTGATTATTGTTGGGGGTGGGTTGGCTGGGTGTCGCGCTGCAGTGGAAATTGCCCGCATTGACCCCAGTTTAAACGTCGCAGTGGTTGCGAAAACTCACCCGATTCGTTCCCACTCAGTCGCCGCACAAGGTGGTATGGCTGCGTCTCTGAAAAATGTTGATTCTGCAGACAGTTGGGAAGCTCATGCTTTTGACACTGTCAAGGGTTCCGACTATTTAGCAGACCAAGATGCGGTGGAAATTCTCACGCGTGAAGCGCCAGATGTCGTGATTGATCTAGAACACATGGGCGTTTTATTCTCGCGTTTAAACGATGGTCGCATTGCTCAACGCGCTTTTGGTGGACACTCTCACAATCGTACTTGCTACGCTGCTGATAAAACTGGTCACGCCATTTTGCATGAACTGGTGAACAACCTGCGGCGATATGGTGTGCAAATTTATCAAGAGTGGTACGTGATGCGCCTGATTTTAGAAGAAGGTCAGGCCAAAGGTGTGGTGATGTACCGTATCGAAGATGGTCATATAGAAGTGTTGCGAGCTAAAGCAGTCATGTTTGCGACTGGCGGATATGGGCGAGTTTACAACACCACGTCTAATGATTATGCTTCCACGGGTGATGGTCTGGCAATGACTGCTCTGGCTGGTTTACCGTTGCAAGATATGGAGTTTGTGCAATTTCATCCTACAGGGTTATATCCGGTAGGGGTGCTGATTTCAGAAGCGGTGCGTGGGGAAGGCGCGTATCTCATCAACTCTGAGGGAGAACGGTTTATGGAAAGATATGCTCCCAGTAGAATGGAACTTGCTCCGCGTGATATTACTTCACGGGCGATCGCCTACGAACTTCGTGCTGGTCGCGGTGTTCATTCAGATGGAAGTGCGGGTGGTCCCTTTGTCTATCTTGACTTACGACACATGGGTAAAGAAAAAATCATGAGTCGCGTTCCCTTCTCTTGGGAAGAAGCACATCGCCTAGTAGGTGTTGACGCAGTCACTCAACCTATGCCTGTCCGCCCGACCATTCATTATTGCATGGGCGGTATTCCTGTGAATACCGAAGGTCAAGTTCGTAGTAGTGGCGATGGTCTGATTGATGGCTTTTTTGCCGCTGGAGAAACTGCTTGTGTTTCCGTACATGGTGCAAATCGCCTCGGTAGTAATTCTTTGTTGGAATGTGTGGTTTATGGACGTAGAACGGGCGCTTCGCTTGCACATTTTGTGCAAAAACGCAAGCTTCCGATAGTAGACGAGCAACGCTACATCACTGAAGCTCAGCAAGAGATTCAAGCTTTGCTAGATCAGTCAGGAAAATACCGGATTAACCAAGTCCGCCAAGCCTTCCAAGATGACATGACTCAGTACTGCGGCGTTTTCCGCACCGAGGAATTAATGCGTGAAGGTCTAAACAAAGTGCAAGAATTAGAACAACAGTACTCGCAGATATATTTAGACGACAAAGGCAGTTGCTGGAATACAGAAATCATAGAAGCCTTTGAAACGCGGAGTTTGATGGTGGTAGGGCGTATGATTTTGGAATCAGCCTTAAATCGTCAGGAAAGTCGCGGCGCTCACTTCCGCGAAGATTATCCTCAACGGGATGACACCAACTTCTTAAGGCACACAATGGCTTATTATTCGCCAGCAGGGATTGATATCCAATATCGCCCAGTGGCAATTACGATGTTTCAGCCACAAGAGCGGAAGTATTAGGAAAGGCTGTAGAGACGTGGCATGTGCTACGTCTCTACATTATGCGTGAGGGTGTATGTGATTCTTCGGAGCGTCCCACGGGCGGCGATTGCCACCCGCTATGAATGAAAGAAACTATTTTGAAATCCCTAGCTTTAGCTATGGTGAAGAATGTCAATGTAACAAGCAAGATAAGTGACTCTAAAATATTATCACTATGAGCTACTATGAGCGAATTCAAAATTACTTGTGAGAATAGTTCAAGTCCTTCCGATTTAAAGTTCCTGCAAGAGAAAGTTTCTGAATATAACTTTTCCCAGATAGGTCAGTATGAGTACAAACCACTAACAGTTTTTATGCGCGACCAAGATAACCAAATTATCGGTGGCATCGATGGTATGACTGGTCTAGGATGGTTACATATAGCTAGCTTGTGGGTTACAGATGATATTCGTGGTAGTGGCTATGGTAAGAAATTGATCACTGCAATAGAGGAAGAAGCCATATCCAGAGGCTGCCACAGTGCTTATGTTTTTACATATGACTTTCAAGCGTTACCTTTTTATGAGAAAGTGGGCTACAGCATTTATGGTCAATTAGATGATTTTCCAGTAAACCACACGAGGTACTTTTTGAAGAAAAAGTTAAATCAATAAAACGGTAATGTGTCAGAGCATGTTTTAGCTCAGCTTGATAAATCGAGAAAATAAAAACTTACAGTAGGGGATTACCTAATATTTCTTACAAGCAACGCCCGCTAAGATAGTTTCAATATTCGTTGATCAATGCGTTAAGTATATAAACTATGCAGACAAAAGAAGCCCCTTTCACTCTTCGGCTTTGGACGGTGAAGGAATACCAGAAAATGGCAGAGTTAGGAATTTTTCACCCAGAAGAACGAGTGGAATTAATCGCAGGACAGATTGTTAAGATGAGTGCAAAAGGAACTGTCCATACTACTACTGTCAGGCGTATTGCTAATGTTCTGCGTGATAAATTACAAGGTCAGGTAGATGTTCATACTCAAGATCCAGTCCAATTAAATGATTTTTCCGAACCAGAACCTGATATTGCTGTAGTAAAGCTTGATCCACTCGATTACGTTGACCACCATCCTACAGCCTCAGAAGTTTATTTGATTATTGAGGTAGCAGACAGTAGCTTTAAATATGATTGCGAGACTAAAGGTAAAGCCTACGCGAAATCAGGAATTCTAGATTATTGGGTACTAGATGTTAATAATCGTAAACTCCATGTTTTTCGAGAACCTACTCAAGAGAAATATCAGAGTGAAGTAATTTTTTCACAAGAGGCAATTATTTCACCTTTGAATTTTCCTAACTTAATGATTACAATTGCCGATATATTGCCACCAAAACAGTAAACAGTGAAAACTGTTCCCTGTTCCCTGTTCCCTGTTCCCTGCTCCCTGCTCCCTGCTATAACTGATAACTGATAACTGTTAACTGAGCCATTGGTTGACTATAACTTTGGATAGATGTATAATTACTCAGAAGAAGGGGAGTAGCTGCTGGCAATGATATTGGCCAGTACACCTGAGTCAACATACTGGCACTAAGCCTGGTTCAGGTGACGAGTAAGTAATTAGCTTCTTGGAAGTGAGACCTTCACTAAGTTCACATGCAAAAGTGTGAGCTTGGTGGAGTCTCACTGCTCGCATCAAGCTCACACAAGAGAAAGATTCTTAAAGGAGCTTGAGAGAGTGTTAACAGGTTTTACTGCAGCTTTGTTGCTGATCACGGTTTCAGAACTGGGAGATAAAACGTTTTTTATCGCCGTGATTTTAGCGATGCGTCACTCACGGCTGCTTGTATTCGCAGGTGTGATAGCGGCTTTAGCTGCAATGACAATACTTTCTGTTGTCCTAGGACAGGCAGCTTCCTATCTTCCAAAAGTTTACGTTCATTTTGCGGAGATAGCTTTATTTTTTGCCTTTGGTATAAAGCTACTTTTTGATGCAAGTCGAATGCCTACTTCTAGTTGCGATGCAGAAGTTGTGCACGAGGCAGAAGCTGCAGTGAAGCAGGCAGATATGAAACTGCCGAAAAAGAAAAATACTTTAGCAATTTTAACAGAAGCCTTTGTACTGACATTTATGGCAGAGTGGGGCGATCGCACACAAATTGCCACAATTGCCCTCGCAGCAGGAAGCAACGCCATTGGGGTGACAGCGGGTGCTATTTTGGGACATGCCATTTGTGCTGCTATTGCAGTTATTGGCGGCAGAATGTTAGCAGGGCGAATTTCTGAACGCACACTCACCTTTTTCGGTGGATTTTTGTTTCTAGTATTTGGTGTCGTCGCCGCCATTGAAGGAGCGTGATACCAATTCAAAATTCCAAATCATATCATGTCCGGTAAATTACTTGTGATATGTCATTGCGAACGGAGTGAGCCAAATCTGTGTTTGGCTTAAGGTACCTCCCCACTCGCTGGGGAAATTAATTGAATGGAGACACGAAGATGGTAGAGATCCTATTTGTACACGGTGCACTCGTCCGCGACGGTGCCTGGTGGTGGCGGCGGGTTGCCGAGCGGATTTATGAGCAGACCGGCACGGCGAGCCGGGCGATCGAGTTGCCGTCCTGCGGAGAGGGCGCTCCACCTGGGACCGCCGGCTTGCTTGAAGATGCCCAGGCGCTTCGCGACGCGCTCGACGACGTGGACGAGGCCGTCGTCGTCGGGCACTCCTACGGCGGCACGGTCATCGCGGAGGGTGCCGACCACCCGGCCGCTCGTCATCTGGTCTACATCACCTCGTACCTGCCAGACATCGGGCAGTCGCAAGCCGACATCATGAGCGGCGAGCAGGATCCGGTCGGGCTCGCGCCGGGCGACGACGGCACAATCCGCGTTGCCGGCTACACCGCCTCCTCGTTGGGCGACCGCTTCTGGCAGGACCTGACAGACGAGGAGGCCCGAGCCGGGGCGTGGGACCGCCTGACCGCGCAGTCGGTACGTGCCTTCGGGACACCGACGACCCGGGCGGCATGGCAAGGCAGACCCTCGACGTATCTCGTCTGCGCGGAGGATCGCAGCACCTCCCTCGCCCTGCAACGCTTCCATGCTGATCGGGCTACCCGCTCGATCGACCTGCGCACCGGTCACCACCCGTTCCTGTCCCGACCCGACCTCGTTACCGAACAGCTCATCGAAGTGCTCCGCACCGACTGAAGGCGCAACGTCATCGGCTATGCCGGGAGACCCTTTCGGCAGTTCCTCCTTGGGGAAACCACCAAGGAGGAACTGCCTCACCACCGCACTGGCTCCTTTTGACTTGATACTTTTAACTTGTTTTGCCCCTACACCCCTACACCCCTACACCCCTACACCCTTAGTTATTGCTTAGGCGTTGATGTCGGCGTGGGAACGGGAGTAGAAGATTCGCTTGCCCGCTTATTAATTTCGTCTTTATACTGGCTTGGCGCTAAAGCCGCAGCTTGGGTAAACAAAGTTTTTGCGTCCTCAGCTTTGCCCTGTTCTTTCAGGAGCGTTGCTTTGGCTAAAACGGGACGAAAATCCTGCTTATCCTTGCTTATTGCTTGGTCGTAAGCACTGCTAGCTTGAGTATAGTTTTTTTGAGAGGCGTATACGTTGCCTAAAAGCACTTGTACAGCAACTGTATCCACACTTCCTGGCTGAGTTTGATTTGCTTTGTTTGCAGTATTGAGAGTATCTTGTAGCAAAGTGATAGCTGCTTCTGGGCGTTTTTCAGACAGATCCAACGCTACCATACCTTGTAAAGCCTCAAGGTTGCCGGGTTTCTTTTGTAAAACAGAACGATAAGCTTGAGCGGCTCCTTCCTTGTCGCCAATTTGCTGCTTGGCTTGAGCCAGTAACACTGCGTATTTTGTTTCTTCTGGCTCGATCTGAGTTAATTTTTCCAAAGGTTCAATTACACCCTTGATATCACGTCCACCCAAGCTTAGCAATTGTAGTCGAGTCTCAAGCAAGCCTCGCAGCGCCGTTTGATTTTCCGGTTCCCGCTGCAAAACTTGTGCATAACCCTGTGCGTCATTTTCCAGTTTCGATTTTAGATCAGAGGAAGGTGAAACACTTCTAGTGCTTGTGGATTTCTGGCTGGAACTTGGCGTTTGATTAAACGCCTCAAAGATTGGCACCACCGAAACTCCGACAAAAGCAAGAAGTACCAGCACCAACACTACATTAATCATCCAGTGTTTGCGAGATTGAGACACAAAACCATCCTTAAATTCTAATGAGATTATCGTTGACCCTGAGCGCAGCCGAAGGGTTGACAGAAAAAATGAAAGTAAAAAATCTCAAAAATTTTGCGGAAACCCACGAATTGTTTGTGAATTTTATAACAAAAAGCAATATACGCATTTCACGTAACTGTTGAGTTTAGGAGGAACCGTTTGAAATTGTAGCTATGATATGCTTCCGAAACTAACATAAAAACGCTAAATTACAGATTTAGGGTGTCTATGTAAAGTTTTGCGTCTTTAGTATTGCACAAAGCGTTAAGACGTGGGTGTCTTGAAAGGAAATATACTTACAAGCGCCGCACAAACGCTCTTTTCAGCAGCCTTTGTAAAATCCCACAATTGGGATGTGTCTCCGCCGCAAGGAGTTTTATGAATTCCGACCTGATGCCGTTACCTGAATCGTCCAATTCAACTGCTTCTAAACAAGCTTTAGAAAGCAAAGACACAGCTGCAATGAGTATCGATGCAGCAACTCCCGCTTTTCAAGAAAAAAATTCACCTGTGATCTCTAGTAAGACTGCTAATGATCAGAACTTAGAAAACCGGCAACAGCCGATTCAAGATCCCAGCGAACTAATGCAGTACCGGGCTATTGGCTTAGTGCGGGGTCGCTACGTTGCCAATAGTAGCGAACAATTTACTCAAGGTTCAATAGTAACTACAGATGGTACACAACTCGAAGCCGTCCTTCTGGGTCGGATGATGAGTTTAGTCAAAAATCATTTGGACTTGGAAAAAGAGCATCTGTGGGTTGTTTATCCGCGCACTCGGCAAGAAAACGACAAACTACATCTACAAATTGTCGGAGTTTGGGAGCCGGAAAACTTGGCTAAACATCAAATAGCCAATGACAAGCAAAATTCGGCTTCACAAGAAGATTTGCCAATACCCGAGCGGAATAATTCATCAAGCGCCCTCCTCCCCTCATCAGAAGTTCCAGATGGTGATTTTTCTGTTCGTGGCGAGGTTGTTTACCAGTCTTATGAAGCTGAACACTTAGTCATCAAAATTAAGCAAGCTGCGCGCAAACAAGATGACAAACCAAAGTATTTCAAGTTGAAAATTAAAGGTAAGCTTGAAGCCAGAGCAGTGGGTAAGTTTTGGGATTTACAAGTCAAGCGCGAAACTGACTCATTAGTAGTAGAAACCGCTGAGGCGATCGCTGATTTGCCCAAAAGGCGCAGACCACCACAAACAAGATATGGCGGCGCAAGTCGTCGTCCTAGTGGAAAAAAACCATTTCCTCCAAGACCACGCAACGGCGAAATTCCACGCCCAGTAAGGAAAACAGGCGACACAGGTGCAGCGTCAATACCGATATCCTCAAAACCTATACCTAAGCCCGTTAAGCGTCTGAAGCCACCGGAAGAGTAAGAGGACAAGGAGAATAAGACCTCACCCCGCCCAGAGGGCACCCCTCTCCTTAATAAGGAGAGGGGATGGGGGTGAGGTTTTTAGCAGGATTATTGAAAAATGTTTGAT